>DASPNN010000622.1:0-9232 GCA_035626495.1 Chryseosolibacter sp. | reverse complement strand
ACTTTCGGAATATGCGGATTGTGTTTCAGGCTGTCCGGATGAAAGACCACGACGCCGGTGCCTCCGAAGAACATGTAGCCGTTTTCATCCTTGAAGCATGAGTTGGGCTTAAACTCATTGCCGAGCAAACCATCGCTGACGTCGTAATTCTTGAACGTTCCCTTCTCCGGATCAAATTGAGAGAGACCCTGGGTCGTGCTGAGCCACAAATTCCCGCGCGCATCCTCCAGTATACCGCGCACGATGTCATTCGGCAGTCCCTGCTTCGTCGTATAACGCGCGACATATTTTTTATCGATCAACATGTGCAGGCCATTGCTAGCGCCAATCCAAAGCCGGCCCTTGCTGTCTTCCAGCATCGCGTTGATGTATCCGCCTATGGTGGTCGAATCGTGAAGACTGCCAGGGTAATAGCGGGTCCGTTTGCGGGTTTCAATATTGTAAAGATTCAGCTCGGCGTTGGAGCCGATCCAGATGTTGCCACGACTATCCTCATACACACAGCTCACGATGTTATTCGCAGGATGCTGCACGTCGACGTGCCGTTCAAAAACGCCTTTTTGCCTGTCGACCATCACGCTGAATCCGCGAAAGCTGCTCACCAGCAACTCTTTCTTATTCGATCGCTGACGGATGGAAAAAACATTGGGTGATGCCACTGTTCGCACATCATCGTCCTGTGAATTATAATTGATGAAGCGATCGCGGCTTTCATCATAACGCGCAATCCCCGAGGCCCACGTCCCAAACCATAGGGTGTTGTCACTGTCTTCACAAATCGACAGGATCGGGTTGCTTCCGATACTTCCTGGGTCTCTCGGATCGTGCTTGTAATAGCGGATCTGTTTTTTATCCTTCATCACCAGCCCGCCTTCGGTGCCGATCCACATCCGGCCCTTTGAATCCTTATAGATCGCGTTGACCACATCATTCTGGAGCGGAATATCCAGCTCCGCAAATTTATCTTTCATCTTGTCCAGCAGCGCCACACCCTTCGAAAATGTACCGATCCATATCCGGTCCTGTTTGTCCTTATAAACTGACCAAACCGAGTTGTCACTCAGCGAGGTCATGTCATACTTATCATTGTAAAAATTACGGAACGTTTGACTGCGTGAATCAAAGCGAATAAGTCCGCCGTTTTCCGTCCCCATCCAAATGAAAGGCCCATCGGAACAGATGTCAAGGATCAGGTTGAGCGCCGGCTGGCCATCGGTGTTTTTTATGGTGTAATTTGTAAACCGGCCTGTCGGCTTTTCAAATTTCGTAAGACCCTCTGCCGTGATGATCCATAAATTGTTTTCCCCGTCTTCGACGGCCTTGAGAAACCCGGGACTGATCCGACCCGGCCCATCTCCAACCGGATATTTTTCAACCTGGTTACTGCGGACATTCCACGTATAGAAACCCGTCCGTCTGACTCCCAGCCAGAACTCGTCAGGGGATTTTTGTTTTAGAAAAGTGACCGGCTCCACCGATTGAAAAATCGAGTGGTACGTCCATTTCATGGTATGCCGGTCGAGCCGTGCCGCGAAAGCCTGTCCATTCCGGATCCCGGCAACCCAGAGGTTGCCACCGTTGTCTTCGGAAATGTGCGCAACCACACAGTACGAAGAAAACTCCTCGATCCGTCTGAAACGGTCTTTCAGGCTGTCGTAATAATGAAATCCCCCGCCGCGTGTGCTCACCCACATGAGGCCCTTTCGATCCTGGTATAACTGGTAGATGTTATTTTTTAGCAGGGTAGTAGAGTCCTCCTGGTCGTTGCGATATACCGTGAAATGATAACCGTCGTATTTGTTTAGACCGTCGCGTGTCCCGATCCAGAGAAACCCGTTTGAATCATGGAGGAAACAGGTAATGTTCGAATTTGAAAGCCCGGAATTGACATCAATTCTAGAAAACTTGAATTTTTCCAAAACCGGTTGAGAAAAAACAGTTCCACAGGTGGCGACGACCACCAGCGCGATTGCGATCAAAAAAATGTTTTTTTTCATGATCCCGGGTTGCAGCATGCCTTATTGGTTTGGCTGCTAACGAAATATAAACAAATTGCCTATCCGCCAACCGCCAACGTCAGTGATAGATCGACCGATGTAATATTTCCGCGGGAATTTCAACAGGAGAAGCGCTTAACCAAATCGATCCGGGTAAGAATCGTATTTCCCTTCACCCAATATGCTGGCCGTAAAAATTCTTTGCGCTCCTTGGCGTCCTTGCGCCTTTTTGTTCACCGTTAATTAGCCGTCACCGAGCTGAAGATAAAGACACCCCCGGAGGCTATAAAGGGGCATCAAAGTTGATTAGGAATAATCAATCTGTTAATTTCGATAAAAAACATAATCCCTCCATTATGAAAACCCTTGTTAAGATTGCCATTTGCACCATCGCCCTATCCGGCTGTGCCGATGATCCCGGGCCACACACACACTGGAAAAAAGTTGACCTTAATACAAACACGCATTTTCAGAAAGTTTTCTTTGTAAACAGCAACGTCGGTTTTGTTGGTGGAGACCAGAACGCGGCCTTATCAACAACCGTAAACGTTGGAAATTATATCGATTACGCCGAAGAAGTCCACATCAACACTGAACCGGCCCCTGATTACAACATCACAGTTTCTACCGATGATCCACAGCCGACACTTTTTAAGACAACTGACGGCGGCGACAGCTGGGAGAAGCTGACGCCCCCTTTTGTTTCGACGATCCGCGACATCTTTTTCGTCAATGAACAAGTCGGGTATGTAGCCACCGCCAATGAAGGCGTTCATAAGACAACGGATGGTGGAAAGACCTGGAAAAGCGTTCTCTCAAACATTGCGTTCTTAGGAGATCAGGTGATCCTTACTCACCCGTATGAAAAACTTTACTTCCTGAATGAAATGGAAGGCTTTGCATTCAAAAAGTACCAAAGCTTCATGGTGAAGACTGTTGACCGCGGATTAAGCTGGACCATGGTCCCATCTTTTCATCCCGCATCCAATGACAGCGGTTTAGAGTACATGGTCTTTCCTTCGGACGATTTCACGGGTTACGCGATCAGAGGTCGCAGCCTTCTCAAGACCGTCGATGGTGGTTCGACCTGGGAGACCCTCCAGTTTACCGCGTCGCCAGCCTTCGACGATGCCGTCATTGACGATCTTTCTTTTTTAAATGAAAATGTGGCCTTCATGATCTATGGCGGTGCGCCGTATATCAGCACCGACGGAGCGAATCATTGGGACCGCGTCGACTTCAGCCCGTTATCATTGATCGGTGACCGGGTCCAGGCCATCAATGAAAATGAATTCTATTTGTTGTATCACGGCAATCCACGCGTAGCGCGCGCGAATATTTCGAATCGCGAGTATGTTTCGATGGCCCCCGGTGATGACAAGACCGTGATCAACGACTGGTTCTTCACCGAAAGTAAGGGATTTGCCGTCGGGTTGAATGGACTGGTTTTGAGGTATGAACACGAGTAGCGGGAATACCAGGCAAGGAAGACAACGCATTGCCTCTTTTTAAGGCCAGGTTTGGCGGGAAAAAAATTATTGCGGTCTTTTGCCGTGACTACTTGCCTAATTAACCCGTCACACCGGAGCGATCGGGAAAGCAAATTCTTGACGCTCCTTCGCGTCCTTACGAAGTTGCGGCGAGTACCCGTCCTCCGCTAAATGGACGAGTCTGCCGGTAAGGCCCGCAGACAGAAAAAACGCGACAGCGCCAAGCAGTGCGGAGTACCTGGGGTAACTGGCAACACCCGGCGGGCGCGCCTCCCGTCATTCACCCGACATTAGCCCGACAGACCGGGGAAGTCCGCGCTTGGAAAAGGTCGCGCTCCGCTCAGCCCTTAAAAACACCTTGGAAAATCATTATTTTAGCACTGACGGTGCCTCACCGGACAAGCCTTATATAAGTAATTGTTCACCGGTCAAGCCAAAAATTGTCTGGCAATCATCCAATGTAAAAAAAAGCGTATGTTCCTCACCTACATGAAAATCGCGGTTCGATCCCTTTGGAAGAACAAGTTTCACTCCACCATTAATATACTCGGCCTTGCAGTCGGGATCAGCGCATGCCTCGTCATATACCTGCTCGTAACGTTCGAGCTAAGCTTCAACAAGGGCTTTCCCGATTATGATCGGACCTACCGGCTTCATTCATCCTTTGAAGGAAACTTCGTCGGTTTGAATCGCGGGGTGCCTGCGCCGGTGGGGGCATATTCCCGCGAACATTTACGGGGCATCGAGAGCACAGCGCTCGTCATCTATTTCGGCACCAATGTCGAGGTACCCTCTCCGCAGGGATCACTCAAGCTCGACGACCGGCAACACGTGGCTTTTGTCGACGACGGGTATTTCGCCGTTTTCAATGCCTACGAATGGTTACAGGGTTCGCCGGAAACGCTGAAGGTGCCAGGCCAGGTAGTTATCACGGAGACACAATACCGCAAGTACTTTGGCACACTGGAACCGTCCGCAGCGATGGGCAGGGAGATCATTTACAGCGACTCACTCGTCGTGCATGTCGGCGGCATTGTGAAAGACCTCGCATTCAACTCCGACCTTCAGTTCTCAGACTTCATCAGTCTCCCTACCATTGAATCGGAAGCGTGGCTGAAAGCGGAGATGCCGCTGGACAACTGGAACTCGATCAGCTCGTCGACCCAGGTTTTTGTTAAAGCCGCGAAAGGCGTGGAGCATGGAGCATTGTTATCCCAGCTGCCAGACCTGGCGAAATACTACGATGAGCGAAATTTCTGGCCCGCGAAAAACGATTTTTATCTTCAGCCATTATCGGATCTGCATTTCAACGTCCAGACTGGAATTTTCGACTTCAGCCGTCCCCCTGCGCACAAGCCGACGTTGCTGACCCTGACCGGTGTTGCAATCCTTCTGTTGATCATCGGCTCGATCAATTTCATAAACCTGGTCACCGCCCAATCTCTCCAACGGGCCAAGGAAGTTGGCATGCGGAAGGTGATGGGCAGCACACGGCTGACATTGGTGATCCAGTTCCTGGCCGAAAGCATGCTGCTGATCGTGGTGGCAATCGCCTTAGCCTTACCGTTGGCGAATCTTTCACTGAATGTGTTTTCAGAATTTATTCCCCCGGGAGCCGGGTTGAACATCCAGGCGTTGCTTCCGTTTTTGTTGTTCATCGTTCTTTTTGTCGGCTTGCTGGCGAGTTCGTATCCCGCGTTTGTGATGTCCTCCTTCAAGCCGGCCCTGGCATTGAAGATGAATTCGCAGGTCAACGTCCAGTCGGACGCGGCCATGATGCGCAAGATGCTTATCGTCTTTCAGTTTGCCGTCGCGCAGCTCCTGATTGTCGGCACTTTGGTTGTCGATAAGCAGGTGCGGTTCCTGCTGAATAAAGACCTGGGTTTCAGAAAGGACGCGGTGGTCTATTTCTTCCTGCCTGAGCAGGGGTTGGCCAAGAATGTAGCGGTGAAAACTGCCATGGAGCAGCTTCCTGACGTGGAGGAAATCTCGTTAAGTGAGAGCCCTCCGGCCTTTTCCGGGTGGAGCTCGACCTCGATCACTCATAAAAGCCCATCCGGCAAGCTCGATCTTTCAGTTCACCGCAGGCTGTGCGATGAGAAATTCCTCGACTTTTACGGGATCGAATTGCTCGCGGGACGAAACGTGGCTCCAAGTGACAGCGTCAGAGAGTTCCTCGTCAACGAATCGCTTATGAAGGAATTGGGATTTTCAGATCCGCAGGCCGTTCTTGGCGAGTTCATAGAGTATGGCCCGAAAAAAGTTCCGATCGTCGGTGTGATCAGGAATTTTCATCAACAGTCTTTGCATTACGCCGTCGACCCTTTGGTCATGTCAAATGCAATGGCCGAACTGCGATGCGTCAACGTCCGGGTGAATGCTGGCGAGGGACCTGGCGCGCTCAACAAATCCGTGGACCGGATCAAAACCGCCTGGCAAAAGATCTTTCCCGATCAGCCCCTGCAATACCAGTTCCTGGATGAGACGATTGCGAACTTCTACCGGACAGAACAGCGCACATTGAAACTGTCCCGTACGGCCATGGGCCTTGCGATCCTCATTTCCTGTTTAGGTCTTTTTGCGCTTGCGTCATTTACAACCGTAAGACGTACCAAGGAGATCGGTATTCGGAAAATTCACGGGGCAAGCCCGGCGGAGATTGTCGCATTGTTGTCAAAAGATTTTATAACCCTGGTCGCCATTGCCTTTGTTGTCGCATCTCCCGTCGCATGGCTGGTGATCAACGCGTGGCTTGATGGCTTTTCTCACCGCATTGGCATGAACGCGTGGCTTTTCATTTCGACCTTGGCGCTCGCGACCACGCTGGCGTTTGTAACGGTCGCCTATCAGTCGTTGACCGCAGCGCGTAAAAACCCGGCCGAAAGCCTGAGAAGCGAATAAAGGATTACAGCGAAATCACTTGAAGCTAATGCCGATCACATCAGCATATAAACGCCTATTAGTCAACGCTTTAATGTCAATCAATTACACTTCTCAATGAGTACTATCTTTTTGCGTATGGACATCATCTGATGAATCCTTTTAATAACTTGGCCGGGTTTACAAAGTATTCATCAGCATTGAACCACAGCACCTGCCAATAATATGGACGGCACCATACGAGCAAATATCAAAAAGGGATCACACGTGATGATCGTACTTAAAAAGGATCAACGTACAGGTAAGCTCACAGAGGGTTTTGTGAAAGACCTTTTGACGAGTGCTCCGAAACACCATCGCGGCATCAAGGTGCGTTTGGAGGATGGGCAGATCGGAAGGGTTCAGCAGATACTCGATTAACGTAAACGGTGCGCAAGCGAAAAGCAGGTCTTCGCACGTTCGACTGGATCGTAAAAAAATACAAACTCAGTCTTTTCGTGGCCCTTAACCCCATTAGCGAACCCACACGTTTCCCTCTGTTATTTCTAACATACAATAACCCTTACGAGCAGTTTGACATTCACGCCTGGGTTCTTGCACGAAGCCACAAAGGAAATATGCATCAGTGCGACAGCGGCAGGCGCAGGGTGTCGCGACGGTCGTGCGACTGCACAATGCGCTAACGGCACTAAGGGCTCGCATGGCTCGCTCGGTGTTTCGAGACGAGTGTTAAGCCATTCCAATGTGTGTACATGAAATGAGTCCTCGGTCTACTTAAGCGATTTTGCAGATCGCTAAGGCCGAAAGCAAACTAGATAACTATTGAGACGTAAAGGGATCAAGGTGAGGTGGACCCCATTTATGTCGGGTGTTTCGGGAGCGGCTGACGTCCACGAAAAGTGTGGAACTTCGGGCATGTGCGCAGGCAGCGGCTAGCGCGGGTAGAAGGGTCTGTTTTATTCATACCCACATGCACGCGCGCGTCCCTTCGTGAGGCCTCGTCCGCGCATTCATGCGCGCCAGCCCTCGGGTTGGTGGGGCCCTTTTCTTTTGGTTACTTTTCTTTTGGCCCCGAGGTTTCGGGGAAAAGAAAAGCGACTCCGACGTGGACAAAACGATCGGACAAGGGGAGTGTTCCACGAGGTTTGATGTGCGCTCAGACAGGGTGCGCACGCATGCTCGAACGGGTAAACGTGCATCTCTTTCCTGCCTGAAAACGTTACCAACGAACCAACACGTTTTCCTTTGTTATATCTAACAGATGATAACCCTTGCGAGAGGTTTAGAATTCGAGACCGTTCTTTTTCCACGAAGCCACGAAGGAAATATGCATCAGTGCGACAGCTGCAGACGCAGGGTGGCGTGCGTGCGACTGCACAATGAGCTAAAGACACAAAGGGCTCGCATGGCTCGCTCGGTGTTTCGAGACGAGTGTTAAGCCATTTTAATGTGTGTACATGAAATGAGTCCTCGGTCTACTTAAGCGATTTTGCAGATCGCTAAGGCCGAAAGCAAACTAGATAACTATTGAGACGTAAAGGGATCAAGGTGAGGTGGATCCCACTTATGTCAGGTGTTTCGGGTGCGGCTGACGTCCACGAAAAGTGTGGACCCTTCGGGCATGTGAGCAGGCAGCGGCTAGCGCGGGTAGAAGGGTCTGTTTTACTCATACCCACATGCACGCGCACGTCCCTTCGTGAGGCCTCGTCCGCGCATTCATGGCGCCAGCCCTCGGGTTGGTGGGGCCCTTTTCTTTTGGTCACTTTTCTTTTGGCCCCGAGGTATCGGGGAAAAGAAAAGTGACTCCGACGTGGGACAAAACGATCGGACAAGGGAGTGTTCCACGAGGTTTGATGTGCGCTCAGACAGGGTGCGCACGCATGCTCGAACGGATAAACGTGCATCTCTTTCCTGCCTGAAAACGTCACCAAACGAACCAACACGTTTTACCTATATTTGAAAGATGATAACCCTTGACAAGCTGTTAGGAATCCGCTATCCGATCATTGTGGCCCCGATGTTCCTCATCTCCAACACCAAAATGATCAAATCCGCCTTGAGCTGCGGTGTCACGGCCGCGTTTCCGGCGCTGAATTACCGGACCGACCAGGAGCTCAGGGCAGCCATTATGGAGATCAAGAAATCGTCTGACAAACCGTTCGGGGTCAATCTCATCGTAAACCGGTCCAACCCCAGGTACAAGTCACAACTTAAGACACTACTCGAACTAAAAGTCGACTACATCATCACGTCTCTTGGTAGTCCGAAGGAGGTCATTGACCAATGTAAGCCCTTGGGAATAAAAGTGTTTTGTGACGTTGTCGATCTGAAATACGCAAAGAAAGTTGAGGCGATGGGCGCCGATGCGCTGGTTGCCGTAAACAACAGGGCAGGGGGTCACGCCGGGTCGCTGTCTCCCTTCGAGCTCGTCAGCCTGTTGAAAGCCAATTGCGACATCCCGATCATTTCCGCGGGAGGGATCGCGAAAGGCAAAGACGTTCGGGAAGCGCTCAACTGGGGCGCGGCAGGCGTTTCCGTCGGAACTATTTTTATTGCTTGTGAAGAATCCGACATCACACCCGAATACAAACAGGCGATGGTCGACTACGGAGAAAAGGACATTGTCATGACAACCAAACTCTCGGGCTCACCGCTCACGGTGATCAACACACCTTACGTACAGCAGCTGGGTACGAAAGCGAATATGCTGGAGTGGATCCTGAATAATAACAAGGCGCTGAAGAAGTATGTCAAAATGCTCATCGCCTTCCGGGGAATGAAGGCCGTGGAGAAGGCAGCATTCGGCGCCACCTACAAAACCGTGTGGTGTGCGGGGCCCGCCATCGAGCACGTGAAAGCAATTCA
>DASPNN010000621.1:0-2508 GCA_035626495.1 Chryseosolibacter sp. | reverse complement strand
ATCGTTGTTTATAATCCCGGTTACAGGAATTCGCATTCAGGCCCCGATTTTTCGAATGCCCGTATTCGCATCGGTCAAATCGAATGGATCGGCAACGTCGAGATCCATATCCATTCGTCAGGATGGCGAGACCATCACCATGAAACGGATCCGGCGTATGACAACGTGATCCTGCATGTGGTGTGGAAGGAGGATCTGACTGTATGCCGGAAGGATGCCAGCATATTGCCTACCGTGGAGCTGAAAGGCAAGGTTTCGGAAAGCCTGTTGCTGCGATATCATAAACTCATTCACAATCCAGATACCATTCCCTGCGCAAATTCAATTGCACATGTTCCCCGGATTACATGTGTATCCATGCTCGAAAAGGCTATGCTCACCCGCCTTGAAACCAAGGCTGGATCAATCCACAACATGCTGGCAAATAATAACAACGATTGGGAAGAAACGTGTTATCAGTTACTTTGCCGGAACTTTGGATTCAAGGTGAACAGCGAAGCATTTTTTCAGCTGTCGAAATGCCTGCCGTACAAGATGCTTATGAAACATGCAGACAAGCCGTTGCAGGTCGAGGCGTTGCTTTTTGGTCAGGCGGGTTTGCTCGATGAGAACATCGACGACGGGTACTTGAGGTTATTGCAGCGTGAATATGCTGTTCTTGGAAGAAAATTCGGGCTCATGGACTCAAAAATGACAAAAGTGCAATGGAGGTTTTTGCGGTTGCGGCCGGCGAATTTCCCAGGTATCCGTATTGCGCAGCTCGCCGCTTTGCTGAGTCAGCAACGAAATATCTTCTCAAGATTTCTCCAGGTCCAAACGTATCGTGATCTTTGTGATATGCTCAGTGTATCGCAGTCGGAATACTGGAAGCACCATTATGTTTTTGGCCGTCTTGTGGACGAGGACATTCCTTCGATTGGACAGTCCAGCGTCGATAACATCGCCATCAACACCGTGGTTCCCCTCATTGTAAGCTATGGCAAGGCAAAGGATGAGCAGGAACTGGTCGACCGCGCGGTTGATATCCTGCAGAACATACGCGCCGAGCAAAATACGATCACCGGACAATGGAGTCGCCTGGGTTTGCAGTGTAATACCGCGTTCGATTCCCAAGCCATCCTTGAATTGTACAACAACTATTGCCTGCGAAGAAGGTGCCTGGACTGTTCCATTGGCACCTCGTTGGTGAGGCCCGTAGTCGCATGAATATCTTTGTCATCATTCTCAACGTCTCGCTGGCTGGCTTTTTCTGCCACTGGCTGGCGCGCCGACAGGAGAGGAAACTGCGGATCTTTTTCTGGCCGGCGCTTTCTGCAAAAATTTCCGCCGGGATTTTTCTCGGGGTGTTGTACCACGACTACTACCAGACCGGAGACACGATCCTGTATCACCGCGATGCCCGTGTATTGGCCGGATTGGCAGTGACCGACCCGTCAGCCTATTTAAAATTTCTCGTGGATACCACTCCTGAGATCTCAGGCCTGTTAAGCTTTTCCGATCCACGTGCGATCTTTTTCGACAAGCTGGCTAGCGTCCCAAGCCTCCTTACCCAGAACAATTATTGGCTCATGGCCGGATATTTCAGCTTACTTTCTTTTTTGGGCGCGTGGTATCTCCTGGTCGTGATCAGCCGGTATTATCGTTCGCTGATATTGCCGGCCGCCATCGCATTTCTGTTTTTTCCATCGGTTGTCTTTTGGACATCGGGTCTGATCAAGGAAAGTCTTGCTTCTGCCGCGCTGTTTACGCTGGCCGGCGTGTTCTTGACCGCGTGGTTTGAAGGAAGAGTTCGCGCCGGGACAAGCGTGGCGGCAATCGCTTGCGTCTGGCTTTTATGGGGTCTTAAGTATTATTTCGTCGCGGTATTTGCGCCGGTGGTTGCGGCTTGCCTGCTTTACAAATTCGTAGTTCGTCCGGTGGTCCGTCCACAACGGCCCATGGCTCAGGTTATATTATGGCTGGGTCTTTTTTTAGTGCCGCTTGCATTGATCACCCTGGCGCATCCGAATTTTTACGTCAATAAAGTGATGGATGTGATCGCGTCGAACCATGAAATGTACCGTCTGTATTCCCACCAGGAGGACTTAATCCGGATGTACGATTTGCAGCCTGACCTGTGGAGCATCCTGAAGAATGCACCGGTCGCACTCGGCTCGGGTTTGTACAGGCCTTTCATTTTTGAGGCTGGCAACGGTCTGCAGTTCGCAGCTTCAATTGAAAACCTTGTTCTGGTGATCCTCACGCTGACGAGTCTCAGAGCGTTGATCTACGTGCGAGATCATGATGAGCGAATTCTGTTAACCGCAATTGTCGTGCATGTTGTCTTGCTGTGTGTGCTCATTACGTTGTCGACGCCCAACTTTGGCACGTTGTCGCGTTATCGTGTTGGGTACTTGCCGTTTTTTGTGTTTCTTCTGCTCGCGGGCAGTCCGTTGACTAAGTTTTTTGAAAGAAAATTTTTCGGTCTTGTAAGGTCCCGGTAGACGGTCTACATTTGCTTCACTATGG
>DASPNN010000620.1:0-3178 GCA_035626495.1 Chryseosolibacter sp. | reverse complement strand
CTACACAGAGCATCCGAATTGCTCGGGCGGCTTTGGTGGCCATCTTGATGGCGTGCACTGCGAGGTCGTGCTAGATCCATCGTTGGACAAGCCAGTGTTTCGATTTGATATTCATATTTCTCCGGTGATCGACGGGGATCGCTGCAGCTCGGGTACGGTCGACCGCCAGCGCAACGAAATGAAATCCATCACCAACAACTCCAGTTGGGCTAAGGTCCAGGGCAACTGGGACGAATGGCAGATTCTCGAATGGAAATTCAAACTGCCGGCTGACTTTCAGCCGACACAAAACTTTACGCACATCCATCAGTTGAAAGCGCAGGATGGGCCCAACAACGGCTCGCCGGTCATCACGATCTCCCCGCGCGCGAACAGCGATGGTTCCAACCGCAGAATGCAGATCATTCACACCATTGACGGGGCATCGACCGATAAAGGTATCGTGGTGAACAATGTACCTTTGTCTGACTTCGGCAACGAGTGGGTGCAAGTGCGCGAGGAAATGCATTACTCTCACCAGGGTTATTATTCGTGCCGAGTGACTCGCGTCCGCGATGGCAAAGTGTTGATCGACTATAAGGATGCAAATATTGACCTGTGGCCCGGTGGAGCGTCTTACATCCGGTCCAAATTCGGACTCTACCGCAGCCTCGGCAACGGTCGGCTTAACCAGACTCCCGTGAACCAAAACCCGTTGCTGAAAAACGAGTCTATCTTGATAAGTGATTTCCGGGTTTACGAAAAGAATACCAATCCTTCGCCGGGAACGCCGAGATGATAATGTTCTGAACCTCCGGCCCGACGACGAAACTCGCTTCAGAAAACGTTTGCTGAAAAACACGGCGGCCATTTCGACTTTGTCTGTACCGCAAGCTGGTGTATGTCGTTGGAAAAACCGACATTTGCGGGCGTAAATTGTGTTCGACCAAAAAAGTACAATGGCCAGATTATTGACCCTTTCCCTCTTCCTGATCAGTTTTAATGATATTCTCGCGCAAAAAGGCCCTGCGGGGGTGAAGGTGCTCTATGATCCGATCCTGTGGAAGCAACAGCTGAAGCTCAACAGCGCCCAGTGCAACCACATCCGGATCATCAATTCCGATTATTACCAAGCCATCGAAAGCCTGCACGAATTTCGCGCGGGCCGCGATTCATTACAGCAAATAAATAAGAGATTGCTCGTTCGCAGAAGTGAACAGCTCTGGAGTGTGCTAAGGCCGAGACAACAGCACAAATGGGAGAAAATTCATTTGTCTCCCGCCACACGCAGATCCTCATCCAAAGGTCTATCATCGGCCAGGGATAAGAGAGCATCATCGTAAGTTTGTACGTGGACGTTGGCGTGATCCCCGTCCCCATTATTCGGATTTAAGAATGTTCGCAGGATTGGAGCGGGCACCCCTGACAACGTTCCCAATCACAGCGATGACGCACAACACGCCCAGCAAAACAATGGGCAACACGAACACATCCGCCGTCAGGCGCATCCGGAAGGCAAAGGATTCGAGCCAGGAATTCGCCGCATACCACATTATGGGTAGAGAGATTACCGAAGCAACCCCAATGAGCACAAATGTTTCAGAGAGAAGCAGCAAAATGATTTTTCCGGTGCTCGCACCCAACACTTTGCGGATGCTGATCTCTTTTAGCTTCCTTGTGATACTGAAAGCAGTGAGCCCCACAAGCCCCATGCATGAGATAAGGATTGCGAACAATGTAAATGCCGAGAATATTTTGCCGAACCGCTGATCATCCTTGTACTGGCGGTTGAAGAATTCGTCCAGAAAATAGAATTCGAAAGGATTGCCCGGGAATGTTTTCTTAAACAAGGCCTCGACCCTTGCAACGGTGCCTTTGAAATCTGTGGTCTGCAGCCGGATTGAGAAAGTGTGGGCCACGACCTGGTGAGGAAGGAAAAGAATTGGAACATTTGCGTGCTTAAGCGAATTCCAGTGCTCATCTTTCATTACCCCCGCAATGCGGAAAGTGTCATTTTCAAAAATAATTTGCTCGTGCAAAGCGACATCCGGATTCTCAATTCCAAAATTCCTTAGCGCGGTCTCATTGATGATCACCGCGCTTTCGGTAAAGTCGTTTTCGTCTTCCCATCCTTTTCCGGACAAAAGCTCAATTTCATATGTTTTGATAAAATCCGGATCAACCCAGATGACGTTGCCGCTTTGGGTATCGTCCGCATCCGTTCCCGATTTGCGCATGACGGTTGTGAATGTATATCCGCCGCCGGGTACTCCGGCCGACGAGGAAACGTTCTTGACCGCGGACAGATTCTTTATTTCCTGCTTGAACGCGAGTGCCCGTGGATTCCGATGTTCGTCTTCGATGATGCGCGGTGCTTTGACGATGAGCACCTGGTCCATCTTTCCCCACGATACCTCCGTCGCCATAAAAGCGACCTGCCTGTATACGACAACAGTCATTGCGATCAGGATCAGGGAGCATGCAAACTGGAAGACGACCAACCCATGTCGCAGCGAATACTTTCCCGCACGCCCGTGGACGCCCCCTTTCAATACGGCGTTGACATTGAAAGAGGAAAGAATGAAGGCGGGATACAACCCCGACGCGATGGACCCGATAACAGCGATTCCTCCCAGGAATGCCCAGAACCCTGGGTCGGAAAAGCCGAATGAGATGTTTTTCTGAACGATGTCACGAAAAAACGGCAAAAAAGCTGTCGCCAGCATCAACGCAGCGGCGATCGCGATCACGTTGACGGCGGCTGATTCCATCATGAATTGGAGAATGAGCTGCAATTTTCGGGCGCCAATAACCTTCTTGATCCCAACTTCCCTGGCACGCTCCATCGCACGGGCGGTGGAAAGGTTGATGTAGTTGATCCACGCGATGGAAAGAATGAACCAGGCGATCACGACAAAGAATGAGATCTTGTTCCGCGATATCCGGTCGGGCGAGTCGAAAGCGAGGCCAGGTTGTGTATGGATGTCATAAAGCGATTGAAAACCAATCTCCTGTTTGTCCTCCACATACCGCGAGAGGAAGGCAGGCATTTTCGACTGTAAAGCGACGAGGTCCGTCCCGGGCTGTACCTGGACGTAGGTCGCGAAATTCTTCCAGCCCCATCCGTTGTCCTCGATGTATTGACGTTGACTCAGTAAATCATTCAACGGCAACAGCGCGTCGAAAACGATGCTGGAGT
>DASPNN010000619.1:0-4051 GCA_035626495.1 Chryseosolibacter sp. | reverse complement strand
AACCTGAATCACGGTCTCGACCGGACGGAAGTCCACACCCAGGTCCAGACTGGAGGTACATACAACAGCTTTCAAATTCCCCTCATGGAGCTGATCCTCGACCCAACCGCGAATTTCCTGGCTGATAGACCCATGATGCATTGCAATCAAACCCGACAGCTCAGGGGCCCGGTCGAGCATTTTCTGATACCAGATCTCAGCAAACGACCTCGTGTTGGTAAAAATCAGCGTGCTTCCGCTGCCTTTGACGATCTCAACAACCTTTTCCAGCAGGTGGATCCCGAGGTGCCCTGCCCAGGGCATCCGCTCAAGCGAATCGGGCAGAATTGAGATCACGTCCACCTCCTTCTTTATGTTCGCCTTGATTACAGAAGCGGACTTACTCGTATAGCTCCCGAGCAACGCCTCTACAGCTTCCGGCATATTTCCGATGGTCGCGGAAATGCCCCATACCTTCAGATCCTTTGCGATCGTCTTTAAGCGCGAGAGCGCAAGCTCGACCTGTACGCCACGCTTCGATCCCATCAATTCATGCCATTCATCGGCAACCACTACCTTGAGGTCTCGGAAAAAATCTTCGTAGCCGCGTTGCGCAAGCAAAAGATGCAGGCTTTCCGGAGTGGTCACGAGCAGGTGGGGCGGGTGAAGTTTTTGTTTCTGCCTTTCACTCAAAGGCGTGTCCCCGGAACGAACACCCACTTTCCATGGCAGACCCATTCCATCGATCATACGCTTTGCCGATATCTCGATCTCCTTGCCCAGGGCACGAATCGGCGTGATCCAGATTGCTTGCAATCCAGAAGTCCTGCGCGTTTTATAGTCTGGATTATTACGAATGAATTCGAGTGCGATGCCAACCATCAGGGAATACGTCTTCCCACTGCCGGTCGGCGCATTTACCAGGCCGTTTTCATTGCGCAGATATGCCTGCCAAGTCTCGATCTGAAACGTGAAAGGCCGCCAACCTCTTTCGCTGAACCAATGTTGCCCTATTTTTAGCAGGTGCTCATCCATCCGGAATTAAAGATATCAATTCGCAGGGATCACCAAAACAATTCCGGCTGCCGCCGCCCGCAAAAATAGTATGACCCCAGTTTCAAGGTTGCGGTTGACCTCCGATCCTTTGGCGGTTATGCGGATCGTGGCGAGGTACTTTTGCAAGTGCTCGATAAATCCATGGTCATTCTGACTTTCGTATGTTGGAAGTCCGTGATTGAGGTCAGTGATAACAACGTAAATAATGGTCTGAGAAAATCGGCTTGATATCAGTAACTTCAGCAGAGTTCAATGGCACACGTAGCAATTATCGGGTCGGGGTTTTCAGGCCTTGCCGCCGCCTGCTTTCTGGCAAAGGCGGGGTGTCGCGTCTCGGTGCTTGAAAAGAATTCCAGCGCAGGTGGGCGCGCACGGCAGTTTGAGGTCGACGGTTTCAGGTTCGACATGGGGCCAAGCTGGTATTGGATGCCCGACGTATTCGAAAAATTCTTCAATCATTTCGGCAAGACCACGGGTGATTATTATCATCTGACCCGGCTCGACCCTTCGTACCGGATCTATTTCGGAAAGCGCGACCACCTCGACGTGCCATCCGGTGTGGATGCCCTTGCAGATATGTTCGAGCGACTAGAGACGGGAAGTGGCAAAGTTTTCCGGCGGTTTCTGGCGGAGGGGAAATTCAAATACGAGGCTGGGATCAACAACCTTGTTTACAAAAACGGTCTTTCTTTCACCGACTTGTTCGACCCTGCGGTAATCCGCGGGTTCACACGTCTTCATCTGTTTCGATCGGTGTCCAGTTATGTAAGAAGTTTTTTTAAAGAACCACGTCTGATCAAGTTGCTGGAGTTTCCGATGCTCTTCCTCGGTGCGACGCCGGAAAAAACACCTGCGCTCTACACGTTGATGAATTACGCTGACATGGCCCTCGGAACGTGGTACCCGCACGGTGGCATGTACCGGATCGTTGAAGCCATGATATCAGTCGCCGTCGAGCTGGATGTCGAATTCACGTTCAATAGCAATGTGACGGCCATCGAGACAATTGGGCGCCGTGTCAAAGGCGTTTGGGCGGACAGCAAGCTCGTGCATGCCGATCACGTGATCGCTTCCGCAGATTACCAATATGTCGATCAACACCTGATACCTCGGGAGTTCAGCAACTACGGGGAATCGTACTGGAAGAATCGAGTCTTTGCTCCCTCCTGCCTGCTGTATTATGTTGGGCTGAACAAGAAGCTGGATGGCATCCTGCACCACACACTTTTTTTTGACGAGGATTTTGAACAGCATGCCCGCGAAATATACGAGCAGCCGCAATGGCCATCAGCGCCACAGTTCTATGTTTCTTGCCCCTCGAAAACCGACAACACGGTCGGGCCAGCGAACCATGAGACCCTCATGATTCTGGTACCAGTAGCTGCCGGGTTAACCGATCGAAACGACATTCGAGAACACTATTTTAACCTCGTCGTCGAACGGTTTGAAAGAATTACAGGTGAGCAAATGCGGCCGCATATCGTATATAAAAGATCCTACGCCCATAACGACTTTATGACAGACTATAATGCCTATAAAGGAAATGCGTACGGTCTTGCTAACACACTGCTGCAAACGGCAAACTTCAAACCTTCCATTCGCAACAAGAAATTGAAAAATCTTTTTTACACGGGTCAATTGACAGTTCCTGGCCCGGGAGTCCCACCTTCGATCATTTCGGGGCAGGTAGTCGCGCGCGAATTACTGAGAACACAAAATGCCAAGAACCCTATCAGCCTATGAAAAAAATATTTGACCAGCTTTCGATGCGCTGCAGCCGGCTTACAACACAGGCCTACAGCACATCCTTTTCCCTCGGAGTCGGTTGCCTTGAAAAAAAATTACGCAATCCAATTCATTCCATTTACGGCTTTGTCAGGTTCGCAGACGAAATCGTCGATTCTTTTCATGGCTACGACAAAGGCAGGCTGCTCACCGATTTCCGGGAACAAACGCGCCTGGCGATCGACGCGCGCATCAGCATAAACCCCATCCTGAACAGTTTCCAGGAGACGGTGCACCGTTACCGTATCGATCCATCGTTGATCGACCAATTCTTCTCAAGCATGGAAATGGATTTGGAAAAACGAATGTATAACGCTGACGAATACGACCATTACATCCTTGGCTCCGCGGAGGTTGTCGGGCTGATGTGTCTGCGCGTCTTCTCACACGATCAGCCGGCCCTGTATACAAAGCTTGCGCCATACGCCATGAAGCTCGGCGCCGCATTCCAGAAAGTCAATTTCCTGCGTGACCTGAAAACCGATTATATGGAGCTCGGCCGAACCTATTTCCCCGGTGTGGAAGCCCTCTGTTTCGACGACGCAAGCAAGAAAGGGATTGAGGAGAGCATCAGCCGCGACTTTTCTGAAGCATTAAAAGGTATCCAGCTGCTCCCCGCCGGATCGCGGTTCGGTGTGTATGTCGCCTATGTCTATTATCTTGCGCTGTTCCGGAAAATACGAAATACACCATCAGAATTGATCATGAAAAGCCGCATCCGGATAAGAAACACGCAAAAGGCAACTTTATTGGCCTACTCTTTTGTTAAATACCAACTGAACCGGATTTGAATGGATGAGGTAATTGTTGTTGACACCAGCGATAAAGCGCTTGGCCAGATGGAGAAAATGCAGGCGCATATCAGCGGTGCCTTACACCGGGCGTTTTCCGTGTTCGTTTTCAACTCGAAAGGTGAACTGTTGCTACAGAAGCGCGCACGGGAAAAATATCACAGCGGCGGCCTGTGGACCAACACGTGCTGCAGCCATCCCCGGCCGGGCGAATCTATGGAGGAAGCAATACACCGTCGACTGCGGCAGGAGATGGGCATCGACACTTCGCTGAGCTTCTCCCATAAATTTATCTATCGTACGCAACTGGAGCGCGATCTCATTGAACACGAATTTGATCATGTTTATACGGGCACTTCCGACGACCAGCCACAGATCAACACAGCCGAAGTTGAGGCGTGGAAGTACGCGGATGTCGAATGGCTCAGAAAAGACATGAA
>DASPNN010000618.1:0-2159 GCA_035626495.1 Chryseosolibacter sp. | reverse complement strand
CCTGGAGCCTGCGCTGTTGCTGTGGCGGACCATTTACTGGAAAGTCGCCATCGCTGACGATTACAATTTTTGTGTTATTTCCAGCGAGCTTTCCCTCGAGCGCTGCCGCAACGGGAACATGTTTCCGATCGAAATCACTCTCCTGCCATTCCTTGTTGACATCGAAGAACTGAGGAGCCGGAAAGGTTGCCGACAGTTCGGAAGAGAACGCCAGCGGTGTGAATTTGAATGCAGAATCGGCGGAGCTGAATTTTATCTCGCTCGGAAATTCGAATAGCACGCTCTCGAGCCCCGCTACGGCGGGATGTTGAGAAAAAGTGCTTACGATGGGTACGTAGGGAAAAGACACATGTGCCTGAATCGTGAAAGCGCCGAGCTGACGCGGCATTGTGAATGAACCGCATTGCGCATCCGCGACGAAGTTGTCTGCGACCTCGACCCCTTTTTTCTTCAGCCATAATTCCAGGCCCGTGTTAACGGCCGTTCCATAAAAGGACCGGAAGTCGCCGTTTACACGGTTGATAGCAATTAGCAGATTTCCACCCCTTGCCAGGAACGCATCCAGTTTAGTGAAGTGGGAGGCCGGGATGCTGTCCATCGGCCGGATAAGCGCGAGGGTTCTGAGATTGGCTGGGATATCGGTAGTGTCTGTCAGCAGGACCTCGGTAGTGCTATAAAGGATATTCAAGTCGGCGACCACCTCGCTCATTTCAGCCAACGTTGGTTCTCCATGCCCGGTAATAAAGCCGACGGCGGGCTTCTCGCGCACAGATATTTTCTTGATAGCAGTCGTGAGCGCATATTCCATGGCCGCGCCAGGTTGTATGAATGGAATTACTTCTTTTTGTTCGCCGAGTTCGACGGTCGCACCGAGGAAAGCTTTTTGTTGACGCATCTGGTCTTTTTCACGAATGTCGAGAAGCACCGGTCGAATGCCTTGCTCCACTGCTTCCTGTTCGATGGATTCGGATTCATTGGGATTGATGAACTCGAAAATCACCTGTCCGCCGGACAGGCTCGCATATTCGATCAGCAGATTTTGAAAATCTTCGCGCGTCTTGCGAATGTGGGGAGGCAGGTCGGCGGAAAAATACGCTTTGACAGTCACGGGTTCTTCCAGATCCGCCACCAGCGTCTCCGTCGCCTGGCTGAGTGTGAACTCGCGGTCCTCCGTCAGATCGAAACGGGCGTGATACTGCTGGGATACCATGTTCAGAACGATCACGATACCGATGATGAGGGCCGTTGTTGTATAAACTTTTGAGCTCATAATGTTACTCATTTCTTTAAGCAATGGTCCTTTTGGTCAATGATAATTCGGACAAAAAAAGACCCAGAAAAATGATCGATAGAAAATAGACAAGGTCACGCGTATCGAGCACGCCCCGCGAGATGCTTTCAAAGTGTGTGCTCAGGCTCAACACGGCAAAAACCTCACTCGGCCACCCGCTGAGCTGTTGCGCCAGGGCTCCGAAAATTATATGGAAGAATAGCCCGACGAACAGCGCCGCCAGGAACGCTACGATCTGGTTACTCGTAATGCTGCTGGCATACAGCCCGATGCTGATATACATGGCGCTCATCAGCGTGAGCCCGAGATATCCACAAAAGATCTCGCCGGCATCGATATTGCCAATGTTGGAGAGTGTCAAAACATAGGGAAGGGTAAACAACAGGGCAATGACTACCAACATTACCGTTGACAGAAATTTCCCGACCACTACCTGGCGATCGGTTACCGCCTTGGTAAGCAGGAGTTCGATTGTCCCCGTCTTTTTTTCTTCCGCCAGCAGGCGCATGGTCAGCGCGGGAATGAAGAAGAACAAGGTCCAATATGCTACATTGAAAAATGTTCCCAGCCTTGCTTCACCCACAAGAAAAATGTCATTGCCCATCAGCCATGTGAACAATCCACTGAAGCCCAGAAACAGCGCAAGCATCATATAGGCAATGAGTGAGTCAAAAAAGGAAGCGAGCTCTCTTTTGGCAATGGTCCAGATTGCATGCATGTCAATTCATGGTTAAGTTTCTGAAAATATCTTCAAGCCGGGTCTCGAATGGCACAATCTCAGTGAGTATCCAACCGCGCTGAACGCAGAGGGTAAACACCAGCCTCTTAGACGTCTGCCCCGCCGCGCTTTCGATTTCAAAACGATTGA
>DASPNN010000617.1:0-7782 GCA_035626495.1 Chryseosolibacter sp. | reverse complement strand
AACCCGCCGGTAATTACAAGGTAACATTACGCGGTTAACGAACACGGGTATCTAAATAGCGCCAAAAACCATCGAGGTCTTTTACCCCTGCGAACAGCACTGCGTCGTATATATCTGCGCTGGTATAAAGGCGCCGATATTCCGGATCTTGCCAGCATTGAGATTTAAGTGACAGGATTATGGCAACCGAAACATCATCAAGTTGCTGACGTATCCTTTCACAATACTCCAAAAGCCTCGCGCATTCTTTCTTGTCAACCGCCCACAAATCGACCTTCCACGAACCTTTCCGCTCATCACCCAAATAACTTCCCCAATATAAACCGTGGGGCAAGCCCGAACTTCTGGCGATGCGCTCGTTTCTGAATTGCATCCGCACGGGGAAAAGAGCCTCGCACAATTGTCCGCCCAGCTTAAAAAAATCCGCTTCAGTGATCGCGTCTACTTCAAGATAAATGTCAAGATCTCTCCACGTCATCAGGTCGAGTGCATAACTTCCGGATATGCGCGGAATACCATAGATCTGAAGCACATCAAGAAGTTTGTTGCGATGAAGCAATTCGTCGGCTTCTCTTTTGATGATTTGATTCTGCTCCAAAAGTAATTCGCTCATATCTGTGCTTTTTAGTTTCAATCGGAAACGAAATTATTATAAATGGCCTGGTTTGAAGTCTCCAAAACCGGTTTTTTCACCGACTTGCTGATCACGCGCCCTTTTCACCAACAACCACAATAATCCGAGCGAGTACGTTGCGGACGAAAATAACTTCAGGGATTGAACGGTTGAATAGTCGGCCCTTTGCAGCAGGAAGTATAGCGTCGTATCGACAACATATCCAACTCCACCTAAAAAAAGCAGAATGCCGATGACCCGCGGCGCAAATCCGGAGCGGAAAACCAGCATACCCAGCGGAATAAAACTCAGTCCAAAAACAATCTTATTGGCGCCAAACGTAAACCGGTGCAGGCGCAGGAGAAAATACGCCGCCTCCTGTTGCTGCGCGACGTTAAATGACAAACGCGCCTCGGATTTGAGTGTCATGAGCGCGGTGAAGTTCATCGCTTCCATGATGAACACGATTGGAAGCTGGAGCAGTATCGGAATGTATCATGAGCCTGGCCAGGGAGTTGGCCATGGGCCAAACGACAACCTGTAGATAGCTCGCCATTCTCACCATCGAGTGGTTCCGTTGGATGGATAGAATGGACTGGTCATTGTTCCCCGGACACCAAAATCATGATGGCTACTGGATAGACGAGTTGGCTGCACCCGGTTTCCCAAAGATGCCTTCCCATTTATTGAAATCCCCAAAAGGCTTTGGCATAATAAACGCCATCATTGATCTCAATCTGTATTTCGGATTTTATTAAATTTAGAATGCTGACACCGTTCACTCTTTTTTTTGAATAATGATGATTTTATAGATAATGAGAGATCTTACATTGAGAGTCTTGTTCGCAGTTTGTCTGTCAGCAGTCAATATTTTCGCCTGCTTTGGCCAAAACCACAATAAGGAACTCGCGGAATTATACCGGGCCGACCAGCGTGACAGGCAGAACAATAACCTGAACTTCGACGACATCGACTACTGGGTTCAGGTGATGTCCAGGGATAGCGCCAGGCTGGCAAGGGTTTATCAACTGTTGGATTCCGGTAAGCTGGCAACTGGTCAGGACTACTACCACGCCGCGATGATTTGTCAGCACGGTGGTGAAATACGCGCTTCCGACCTTGCCGTTTCTCTGATGCAAAAGGCGATCGAGACCGACTCGACAATCAACAAATGGCTATTGGCCGCGGCAATCGACAGAAACCTGGTTAAAAAAGGCCGGCCGCAAATTTACGGAACACAATTTCTGCGGGATGAGAAGGGTGTCTGGTCCAAGGTGTGGATGGACTCCACCATCATATCCGATGAAGAAAGGAAGAGCTTTAATGTGGAAACGCTGCAGGAACAACGCGAGAAGTTAAGGCAGTTTAATAAAGTCTCTCTGCTGGAAGTGCTTAAGGAGCTTAAGGACATCAAACAAGTGGAATCGTTTTGCAGAAGAGAATGGCTGAATAAGGATAAATCGGTTTACAATCTTTCGGAAAGAGAGTTTAACGATCTTGGTTATCACCTCATGTCGCAATCCCGGGACGAGGATGCATACATCATCTTCCTGCTGAATACTGAGTTTTACCCCAACTCCTTCAATACCTACGACAGCCTGGGTGAGTGTTTGTTAAAGATGGGCAAAGTGGAGCAAGGACTGTCCTTTTATAGGAAATCGTTGGAATTGAACCCGCAGAATCAGAACGCGAAAAATATTCTGAGTGGCTACTGAGGATGCGACGAGCGAAAATTCCGGAAAAATTTTAACGGCCCGCCCAAAAGCGTCAACCACTTTCACAATTGACTCAGACTTCTGTTGTTGATCAGATTCTCGATCGCTTTGGCAAGCAAGGGAGCACAGCTGACGATTTTGACCTTGCTGTCTGCAAGCTCATCCCGGACAGTGTCGGATATGCAGATATGATCGAGCTTCGATTTTTGAATGTTTGTCAACGCGCTGCCGCTTAACACGCCATGTGTGCAGTATGCCCTTACCGACAGGGCGCCCTCATCAACCAAAAGGTCTGCGGCCTTGCAAAGTGTGCCGGCAGTGTCAACCAGGTCGTCAATGATCACGACATTCTTGCCCTTCACATCACCGATGATTTCCATGTGCGCAACCTGATTTGGCTTTAATCTTTCCTTGTTGATCACGGCGATATCGGCTTCGACAAATTGTTTGTAGACTTTAAGTCTTTTGATCCCGCCAAAGTCCGGGCTGCACAGGCAAAGGTGGTCGAGGTTCGATGACTTGATGGACTCGACAAACAAACGGTGGGACGAAAGCGGGTCGAGGGGTATTTTGTAGAAGCCTTCGATGGCGTTCGTGTGGAGATCCAGTGTGATGATCCGGTCGGCCCCCATCAGCTGAATCATGTCTGCAATAATCCTGGAAGCGATGGAGGTACGCTGGCCGTCGCGCCGTTCCTGGCGGCTGTGCGGCAGATACGGGATCACCAGCACCACTTCCCTGGCAGAAGATCTTCTCGCAGCAGCGACTGTGAGCATGAGCTCGAACAGGTATTCGTACGGCAAATTGATTTTGGCGATGATGAACAGGACCTGCCCCCGCACACTTTCATTGAAGCGGACGAACAGCTCGCCATCCGAAAACTTTTCGAGGTGGATGGTGTGCAGCGGCAAACCCAGGTGATTTGCAACCTGACCCCCCCAGCTTTACCGCCGTGGATGTCGCGTAGATCTTGACGTTATTTTCGGTCATGCAAATTGAAAGTTTTTGATTCGAGCCCGTTCTCTGACCTGCTCGAAGGAATATTGTTTGGCAATTGTACCGTTTTCAAACACGGTTTGCAATTCGTCATCGAAGTCATTCGAATACACACCGGTTGTCTGGTGGCGGTCGCCGGTCCTAACAAGCTTCAGCTTTCCGGGTCACATTCGCCCTGGCCAGTATCCGGTTGAGATTAACTATTGAGAAAGGCCTTCGTAGAGGCCAGTTAATATGTCAGCCCTGCATTGGGATTTAATTTGGGAAGCAAAGATGCGAGTCGTTTGAACTTTGAATTTTTTTTATTTCGGGGTCGTGAGGTAAATCGGTAAAAATGTAAATTACAATTAGCTTATTAAACCCTACACGGTCATGAAAAAGTTTATTGTTTTTGCCATTGCAGCGGTGCTATCAGTGGCGATGTTGGTTTCATTGATGGCTTTCAACTTAAATGAAAAAGATCCCAATCAGGGCTACATTTTGGTTGAGATCTACGAGATCCCGAGTTATCCTGACAGGGGCGTGCATATTCATTATGGAGGTAACAAGAGAGAGTTTATTCCTTTCACGGGAATGGAGTTGGAGCACCATGATGAGGCCGGTGACATCACGCTGGCGGCGATCAACAAACTTGTTGCAGAAGGGTACGAAATCGAGTCGACGTCAGCAGGCCTTGATCAGGCAGGCATGATCACGAAAATATTCATGAGAAAGAAATAAAGAGGCACAAATTTGCCGGCGGGTCCACATAAAATGTTGTGCTTGCCGCCGCACACGCACGAATCACGGAAGTGAGGCATACGGGGTGACGGCACCGGCAACCCCGGGTGCATTTCTTGGGCGTGCCCCCGAGTCCTCGGGGTCGCGCTTTCCGTTACAAGTCCTGCCCGCGCACGCGGCCAACGCATCAGGGCTTTTCACTTCAATCGCTCACGCGTGGGCTATTGGCGATACGGGAGTTTTTCCTCCCCTCAGTGTCACCCGTCAAGGGGACACTGAGGATTTCGAAGTCCAGATTTGTTTGAAAATTCGAGTGAGCTTCGGAAACCTCAGAGTCCTCTTCGAGTGACTCTGAGGGGGATTGCTTTTTCGAGCGACTTTGAGGGGGATTGCTTTTCGAGCGACTTTCAAGGGGCTCTTTTGGTGTTGGCTCTGGAGGAAATTCTCTTTTTAAAGAGTCAACACGGGCTCAGACGACGTTGTGCAGTACTTGTTTCCATGGGTGATGATACTCACCAAGGAAAATGATGGTCAGTGGAGAATTCTCGTGTATCACTTCTCTTTGGGATGACCTGTGTTCTATATTTAAACCGCGAGAACGAGCTGATACCCGCTTGATAAAAAATTATCAGCCAACACCGAAACATGGACTACAACGTGCAAGCCGTAAGCCCCTCCAATTAAATCAGAAATTATTAGAAATTAGAAATTAGAAATTAGAAATTAGAAATTATCTGTTTCCTTCCGCTGAGCAAAAGCCAACGTTATCAGATAAAATCATCACACATCCGGTTCCAAAGTAGTAGATCATTAGCGGGCACTTTAATATCGAGGTCTTCTTGAGATAGTGGTAACTAAATGGTATAATGGGTTTTTGGATATCTGTGCACATACCACACTTAATCACCGATTTAGCATTAACTCTTGCGGTTGCCGCAATCACAACACTCATATTCAAAAAAATTAATCAGCCGGTTGTGATGGGCTACATCATTGCCGGCTTTCTGGTGGGCCCCCATGTGTCGCTGATCCCAACCGTCGTCGATTCCGAAGGCATTAAAATCTGGTCTGAGATTGGCGTTATCTTTCTTTTGTTTTCTCTCGGCCTGGAATTCAGTTTCAAAAAGCTTCTGACAGTCGGAGGCGCCGCTTCCGTAACGGCCTTCGTGGAGATTATCCTGATGATGGGAATAGGCTTTCTTACAGGCCAGGCTCTAGGCTGGACATTTATGGATAGCATCTTCCTCGGGGCGATTCTTTGCATTTCATCAACGACCATTATCATGAGAGCGTTCGATGAGCTGGGGGTCCGGACCAAAAAATTTGCGACCGTCGTTTTTGGCATATTGATCATACAGGACCTGGCCGCAATTCTGTTATTGGTCTTCCTGTCGACCTTTGCCGTCAGCCAGCAATTCGCGGGCTATGAGCTGCTGATGCAGATATTGAAATTGCTGTTCTTTTTGATCCTGTGGTTCGTTGCCGGGATTTTCTTTATTCCCACATTTTTTAAAAAGATCAGAGTTTTTCTGAATGACGAAACAATGCTGATTGTATCAATAGCGCTCTGTCTTTGCATGGTGCTCCTCGCTGTAACTGTCGGATTTTCGGCCGCTCTGGGTGCTTTCACTATGGGCTCTATACTTGCGGAGACGACGCAGGCGGAAAGGATCGAATCCCTGGTAAAGCCTGTTAAGAATTTGTTCGCGGCGATCTTCTTTATTTCCGTCGGGATGATGATCGACCCCGGCGTTCTGAAGGAGTATGCAGGACCGATCTTGATTATTACCGGTGTGGTCATTGCAGGAATGACATTGACCGTAACCATGGGAGCGCTGCTTTCCGGCCAGTCGCTGAAACACTCTGTGCAGGCGGGGATGAGCCTTTCTCAAATCGGGGAGTTCTCTTTTATCATCGCCTCACTGGGCGTATCCCTTAAAGTGACCAACGCGTTTTTATATCCCGTCGCCGTGGCCGCCTCGGTGATCACGACCTTCGCCACACCATTTCTTATTAGGAATTCGATGTCGGTTTATTCCTTCCTCGAAAGGACATTGCCGGAAAAATGGGTCAAAAACATAAACCGGTACAGCCAAGGATCGCAACAACTTTCAGCCTATAGCGAATGGAAGCAACTACTCCACGGCTACATTACCAATGCCGTTATTCACTCGGTGTTCATCGGTGCCTTGACTTTTCTCTCGCAGAAATATGTGTACCCGTTTATGTCCGGGCTTTTCAATGATCAGCTGGCGTCAAAAATAACGACCGTCGCGATTACGCTCCTTTTCATGGTCCCTTTTATCTGGGCGCTCGCCATTATGAGAGTAAAGAAGGAAGCGTACTCAAACCTGTGGTTAAACCGAAAGCTTAACAGGGGACCTCTCATCACGATAGAGATCACGCGGATCGCAATCGCGACCTTGCACGTGGGCATACTGATAAATCTTTTTTTCTCAATTACTGTCGCCTTCGTCATAGCGATCATTGCAATGGCTCTTGCCACGGTGATATTTTCAAAAAAGTTGCAGGCGTTTTACGACATCATGGAAAAACGCTTTCTCAGCAACCTGCGGGAGCGGGAAACGCAAAAGGGTTTAAGACAGGAGATCGCACCCTGGGACGCTCACCTGGCAAGCTTTGAAGTGTTGCCCGAGTTCAGGCAGGCAGGAAAGCAGCTGCATGAACTTAAGCTGAGAGAAAAGTATGGCGTAAATATCGCCCTGATTGAAAGGGGTCAGCTTTCCATTGTCACGCCGGACCGGTACGAACGTCTATACCCCGGTGACAAGTTGTCGATCATTGGCACCGATGATCAGCTTTCGAAAATGAAAGACATGTTCGAAAATTCCAGCAAGAATATCGGTGAAGCCGAGGTGCATGAAGACGAGATAAGCTTGCAGAATTACCTGATCACGACGGATTCACGAATGTATAACCAGACCATTCGTAAATCGGGACTTCGTGAGGAAGCCAAGGGTCTTGTTGTGGGATTGGAGAGAAATGGAAAGCGTATCCTCAACCCGGAATCGACCATGCAACTTCTCGAGGGCGATACGGTGTGGATCGTCGGCGTCAGACAAAAAATCGAACATTTTTTCGCACGTCACCCCCAAAACCCGGGTAACTCCTGAAGCGACGTACCGTCCCGGCAATAACGGCGCTCACACCAGGCTGAATTGGCTTATGCCTGATTGAAACGGTTGGTCCAGTAGCGGTTTCACCGGCCGCCCACGAAGCGAAGTCATCTGACCAGTCTACGGTCGCATTATATTGGCGGCATTCTTTAATGCTGTTATCAGGGTACGATCTTTATCCCCATGCTGTTAACCATTGCGTAGTTGAGGGTTCCGCCATTGCCGGCTCAGTAATACGATTTACTGAAAGTTTTGTAACGAATTAGGTTAGTAAGTATCAAACACCTAAAAATAAAATTATGGCAACTACAACATCATCACATTATGTTGAGCATGCGCCCATCGCCATGACTCGCGTGGAGCGTGTTATCCAGATCCTGCATTGGACCTATGGGCTGGTTCCAATTGCTGCTGGTGCGGATAAGTTCGTGCACCTGTTAACCGACTGGAATAAGTACCTGGCGCCTGTCGTGACAGATATCCTGCCGATTTCCGCTGGTACATTTATGGCCATTGTCGGTGTCATCGAGATCATAGCAGGTATCATTGTGCTGGCCAAACCCAGGATCGGCAGTCTCATCGTAGGACTGTGGTTACTTGC
>DASPNN010000616.1:0-21217 GCA_035626495.1 Chryseosolibacter sp. | reverse complement strand
GTGGGTGAAGGATGTGGGTGTTATAGTAGATGACTCCGCCTGCGATCATGATTATCAACCCGGCGACTACGGCAGTTGCTTTTGTCGACATCGTAAGCTTCCGGATTCCCTGGCGCCACCGTGTTGACATATTTTTTTCCGTGCCCCGGGGCCATAGCACATTGGCGACGACAGCCAGCAACAGGGCCCAGCCCGCCCAGTACAGCTTGAACAGAAGCCAGGGATAAACGTATGGGTCGAGGCCGCGTATGTCCGAATAGCCCCAGCCGGGGTCGGTGCCATATAACAGCAACCGGGATTCGATGCCCAGATCCGGACCGAAGATCGCCGAAAGGTAGAACATCACGGTGATCAGGTGAGCCAGGTACTTCTGGTTCAGGATAACATGAAGCGTGAATGCAAGCGCGGCAAGTAAAATGTAATCTATGAGTCTGATCCCCAGTAAAATCTTCAGATAAACACCGATCTCAAAGTTGTAATATCCCATTTGCATCTGGGCGATCATGCCGGCAATCATCAAAAGCAGCTGCATCAAAAGCAGGGCGCATAAAAGTCCGGTGAATTTTCCTGTGAAAGAGGCCCACGCAGGAATTGGCGCCGCTCCTACAATTTCATTGAGCCTTGCATCCCGTTCGCGCCAGACAAACTCTCCGGCATAGTAGATGATCAGAAGCGGAATAATGAACCATACGCCGTGCGTTTTGAGATTTTCTATTTCTTCCAGCAGCTTCCCCGTTGTAGGCAGCTCGGCGATGCCGTAGTAATCTGAAAACCGCAAGGGACCTGTGGTGATCACAAACAGTACCATACAGGCCGCGGCCAACCAGCCCCAGCCTTTTGCGATCAGCATGAAGGATTCACGCGCGATCGTCGACATTTGTAACAACCTGGTTGACGCGTCAAAACTTTTGTTAACAACCGGGATGATGACGGAACCCGTTTCTGATTTATAGTTATCAGCATCCGCAGTGAATTCGGCCGCACTTTTTCTTCTCCGGGATTTTTTATCCACCGTAGCCGTCGGTGCCGGTTTGAACAGAAAATAGGTTGAAGCCAGGACCGCCAACGAAAGGGAGAGCCACAACAACCGGTTGAGAAGGGTAAAGGTTTCCATTCCCGGCATGAGTGCATTCTTCTGTGCCGGAGTCCACATCTTTTTCAGATCCTGGGTGATCGTGACCCCCAGTGGATCCGTGAACTTTGCCAGATCCCAGTTCTTCTGAGCTTCACCTATGAACTGCCAGCTGAAAAGCACAGCCACACAGAAAAGGACTGCGATGAGATAGCTGACAATTCCCCGTCGGCTTAAAACAGCAACAGCAAACATGAACGCAACAGCGACAAACGTATTTGGCAGAAGCAGGAGGAAATAAGTACTGATATAGGCAGAAAGGTTAACTGGTCCGGAGACACCAGCGTCTTCCAAAGGAAAGAAAGCGGCAGCAAGCGTTCCGGCCGGGATCGCAATCATGATTATTGAACCCAGAACGAAAGCACCGAGGAAACGGCCGCCAAGATAGACCGCTTTGCGTACCGGTGCGCAATAGAGCAGGGGATGCATCCTTGTCTCCACATCTCTTGCGGCGGCATTGCCCGCGAATGGCGCCAATGCCAGTAATCCGAGGAAAAAAAATGTAATGAGGGAGACCCGGGATACTAAATACGGAGCATTCAGGAAGTACCCTCCCGCCAGCGGCTCATCGACAAAGACGACGGCGGCCATCAGGAAAGAAATCCCTGAAAGAATCACGAAATAGAACCAGGTCGCATAGCTCCTCGACTGGTAAGCGAGCTCGTATCTGAAAGTTTCCCAGAGTTTCATTTTGCCACCTCCGTCAGTTTCTGCTGAACATTTTTACTCTTTACCTGACTGATCGCCTTGAAATACACGTCTTCCAGGTCGGGGGTCGTCTGTTCGAAATCATTTCCTGGAAATCCGTCGCTGTATATGTGCACGACCGTGCGGCCGCCAAATAGTTTTGTGGAAAGGATCACATGCTTTCGCTCGATTCGCTCCAGTGCAGTTTTATCGATCACCTTCTTCCATATTTTTCCTTTTAAGTCTTCGATGGCTTTATGGGGTTCCGTCTCCAGCAGGATTTGTCCTTTATTGATGACCGCCATGCGGGTGCAAAGCTCGGAGACGTCCTCCACAATATGCGTGGATAGGATCACCACACTGTTTTCGCCCATTTCGCTGAGCAGATTCAAAAACCGAACCCTTTCTGCCGGATCAAGCCCTGCTGTGGGTTCATCTACGATGATCAATTTTGGATTTCCCAGCATGGCGATCGCCACTCCAAACCGTTGTCTCATTCCGCCGGAGAATCCTCCAAGCTTTTGTCTGCGTACATCCCATAGGTTGGTTTGCTTCAAAAGCGCCTCCACCACTTCCCGCCGCGATTGTTTTTCCCTTATTCCTTTCAGGACAGCAAAATAATTCAGCAATTCCTCAGCCCGCGCGTTGGGATGCAATCCGAAATCCTGCGGAAGATACCCCAGGATTTTTTGCAGCTCCTCCTTTTCCTTCAGTACGTCAATGTTGCCAAAGTGAATAGTGCCTTCGTCGGGCTCCTGCAGCGTCGCCAGCGTTCGCATGAGTGTTGATTTGCCGGCTCCGTTCGGCCCCAGCAGGCCGTACATGCCCGGAGGAATGGTAAGCGAAACATTCTGAAGTGCATGCACCATGCCGGCGGACCGTCCGTTGGAATAGGATTTAGACAGATTCTGTATTTTTAAAACAGGTTGATCGTTCATAACAAATGGAGTTTATTTGAGCTCTGGAAAGGGGAGCAGCTATTTCATTTCTTCTCTCCTCATGATCAAAGGAAAAAATACCAACCCCAAAAGCAAAAAGGAATATACAGCTGCCGGAAAGGAATCGACCAAATGCCTTTAATCTTCCGCTGAAAATTTTACAGATTCAAGTTCCGATTTGGCAGATTGGAACCGGCAACTGGCCGATTGACAGAAAGAAAGGATCACAGAAAAAAATATCTTTGTCTGATGACCGGCACAAAAAGGCTTTTAACCCTGATTCACATTCTACTCTGGACCTATGCAGTGGTGATGTTTTCATGGGAAGTTTTCGTCGACGGTCATCCCTTCCGGCCGAAAGGTGTTCTGATTGGGCTCTATGTTTTTTACGCCCAGTTGTTCATATTCCAGAAATACCTGAATAAAAAGAGGTACAAGCAGTATTTTTTATATTTCTTGGTGATTCTGCTCACCGGTCACGTTCCATATATCATCTATGTGTGGGCGGGAGGTGGAGCGCTCAGTGAATTGGTGACATACTGGTTTACGGGCGATTATTGGGCAGAAGTGACTTTCTTCCTTTTTAATAGTTTGATCATCGCCGTCATTCAAACCCTGATACTAAACACGATAAAAAAAGAAGAGCTGCAAAAGCAGGCTGTCAATTCAGAACTGGTTTATTTGAAATCGCAGATTAACCCTCATTTTCTCTTCAATACCCTGAATAATATTCACACACTGGTATACATGCGGGCTCCGGCCGCGCCTGAGGCGGTGTTGCGCTTGTCGTCGTTGATGCGCTATATGCTTTACGAATCCAATGCAAACGCGGTTCCCCTTTCAATTGAGCTTAACTACCTGAAAGACTTTATTGGCCTGCAGCAGCTCCGTTATAAGTCCCGGGATATCGTCGACTTCCAGGTTGAAGGCGATATCGGGAATTGCCAGGTTGCACCCCTGTTATTCATCCATCTGCTGGAGAACACTTACAAGCATAGCCCGGCCAAACTGGAAACTGGTTCTATAAAGGTCAGGGTTTCGGTAAAAGGTGATCAGGTTGAATTCAGTTTTCAGAACCCCATTGGCAGGAAAACAAACAATTTATTGGAAGAACCGGGAGGCATCGGATTGGCAAATGTTCAAAAGCGACTGCAGCTGCTCTACCCGGATCAGCACAGCCTGCAGATCACCAAAACCGATGATCTTTACAGACTGGTTTTAAAAATCAATATCAAGACCGGTAATGAGAGAAAAACTCAGCTGCTATATAATCGATGATGAGCCTTTAGCTCAGCAGATACTGGAAGAGTATGTGGCAAAAGTATCCTTCCTGGTATTGAAGGGCAGCTTTTCAAGCGCGCTTGACGCCGCTGCAAAGATGGACAAGGACAACCCCGATCTGCTTTTTCTGGATGTGAATATGCCCGACCTGAACGGACTGAGCTTCATTTCCATGCTCAATCCAAAGCCCATGATCATCCTGACAACCGCGTATGATCAGTATGCGCTCAAGGCCTTCGACCTGGAAGTAAAGGATTACCTGCTGAAGCCGATTTCCTTTGAACGTTTTTACAAAGGAGTGCTTCGGGTCTTCCAGGAATTCAACCACCCGGCACATGCGCAGACGCCGGAGGCTCAACCCACTTTCAAAACCGAGCCCGAATACATTTTCATCAAGGTAGGTTTCCGCATTCAGAAAATCGCAGTCCGTGATATTTTGTACGTCGAAGGCATGAAAGACTATCTGAGGATCCACACCGCGAAAGAAAAGGTCATGACCCTGATGAGTTTCGCCAAGCTCGAGGAAATGCTTCCGGAAAAAAAATTCGCCCGGGTTCACCGCTCGTTTATGGTGGCATTAGAAAAAATCGACCACATCGAAAAAAACCGTGTCTTCATCGCCGACCAGCACATTCCCATCAGCGATACCTATGCGGAAAGTTTTTTTAAGAAGTTGGGTGGCTGACGCATAATGGATCGGGACGCTGCCGCTCTTGTTCGTGCATCTATTGCGACGCTGCAGTGCGTATCCTTGCGGCCTTGTAACGTCGTGTTAAGTTTCTTTGGTCACGATGTCATTCCTAAAGTTTTTTTTAATATGAGGCCGGGAGACCTTAAAGTGAATGCGAAAAATGTTTATGTGGGAGTGCAGCAGCCGTCAGCAGCAGCTCCGGTCCGGAATTTGATGATGGATTGGGAGAGATGTACCAGCATTTGTTTTAGGGGTTGCACAAGGTCACGGGACTTCATCATAAGATCGTGTTTACACAAATTATTCATGCGTTAACCCTTTTTTCGATTCGAATCCGGGGTGTCCAATTTTTCTATGAATTCTTCTACCGTTTCATTCTCCGCCAGGCCCAATCTCCTCTTAAACCGGTAACGGGATGTTTTGACGCTATCGGGTGATATCCCCAGCATCGAAGCAATTTCCTTAATCGATAGATTTAATTTTATAAGCGCCGACAGGCGTTGTTCGGAAACGGTTATGGCTGGATACTTATGACGAAGCTTCGAGAAAAAAGCAGGATATATTTCTTCAAATGATTTTTTGAAGTTCTCCCAGTCCTCGTCTGTAAGAATGTTCGACCGAAGTATTTTATCAATTCTGGTTATTTGAATATTTTCAGTTGAGACGGAAGTTTTGAATTGCTCAAGTTCCATATTGATTCTGTTTATCGTTTCGGACCTTTCAATCAGGCTTTGTGTGTAAAAAGCCAGCTGCTGCTTCTTTAATGCAAGTCTTCTTTGAGTGATTAACCGGTACCGGTTGTAGACCAGAAAACCAATGATCAGAAGCCCGGCCAAAACTGCGATAAACATGTTTCTTCGGGATGATTCAGCCAGATGGCGCTGCGTTAACAGCGTAATCTCCGACTCTTTTTTATCAAGCTCGTACCTGGATTTCAGTTTTGCCATCGCGGCCACATTTTCAGAATTTTTAAGGCTATCGCTGAGTGCCAGGTATAAGGATTGGAATTCAAAGGCTTTTCTGTAGTCGTTGAGTCTTTCATATGCTTTGTAAACGCGGTGGTAACTGTCCAGCAAATCGATTTTAGATGTTATTTTCAGGGCGTGTTCCAGGCCCATTTTTGCAACAGTCAATGCTTTATCAGGTTGGTTTTGTGCCGCGTATATTTCACTCATCGCTCCGTAACTCTGGGCTTTCAGCACTTCATCGTCTGTTTCGACTGCGAGCTGCAATGCCCTTTGCTGGAAAATCATGGAGGTGTCATACGCCTTCCGTCGCAGGTGAATCATCCCGATCGCGTTTAGGATTTGGCTCGTAAAGCGTCTGTCTGGAATTTGCTCACAGATTCTTAATGAACGTGTAAAATAGTCCAAAGCCTGCGCATCCTTCTTCTGTTTTACATAAACCGCGGCAATATTATAGAGTGAGCGAACCATGCCGCCTTTGGAATCCAGTTGACGCCATACTGCATGCGCTTTGTTGAAATATTCCAGCGCCTCATCCAATTCGTCCTGGTCGCGATAAATCACGCCGATGTTATTGTAACACGTTGCTGAATACCCGATGTTTTGTGTCCCTTCGTAGTACCGGAGGGCTTTCAGAAGAAATTCGATCGCCTTCGGGGCATTTCCAACTTTATTATAGTAGAGGGCGAGGTATATATTGGCATTGGCCTCGCCTTTTGCAAAATGGATTTTGCGCGCCAGAGACAATGCCTCCTTAGCGGTAAGCGCCATCTGTTCGGTGTTGGCAGAGGATTGAATCCTGCAAAGAAAGATGAGTGTGTTTACACGATTGGTATCGGCCGGAAGTGTGTTTAATACCGCCCGGACACTATCAATCTCCCTGGATTGAGCAAAGGTGAGGTGGAAGGTATTAACAAAGAGAATTTGTATCAGTAAGTGCCTGACAAACAGTCTAATCATAAAAGTGATCTATTTGCTGCCCTGGATTTATAGTCCCTGCGTCGCGTCTTCTTCTCTAAGGCTTGAGGAATGCAAATACAAACCGTGCGGTACGTGTGCGGGTAGGGGGGCCGTGATGTCTACCATTTCGTCTATTTGAAATTTAAATTTTTACAAACTTAAATTATTAAAGGCGATCATTCACCGCCGGGTGGTTGATTTTTAATTGGTTGAAAAGCGCTGTTTGACGCAAAATGGCCGATGTCTACCATTTTGTATACCAATGTTGACCTCAAAGTCTATAACCTCTTCAATTTTTCCGGAAAGAATCGCGTTTAAAGTACTCTGTAAAAAGTAATATTTCTGATGACTGAGACTGGTTGTCAGGCTTGATGGGTAAGTGTTGCCCATTGTAGTCAGACATTGTGTCCGATTTACACTTATTTCTCTGAATAATGAGATCAGGATAGCGACCGGCAGTTGAGACTGAAATAGGAAAATGTGTAATACCATAAAACCCACTTACTAGGATGAAAAAAACCATACTTGTCGTCGAAGACTTCGAAAGTATTCGAAATTTTGTTTGTAATACCCTCGAGAAAAAAGGATACGAAGCAATTGGGGCCGCCGATGGCAATGAAGCCTTTGAACTCTTAACGAAACGTACAAATCCGGTTAACCTCGTGCTCTCCGACTACAATATGCCCCGGTGCACGGGGTTTGAGCTCCTTCAAAAAATAAAGGCAAATAAAGCAACGTCAGGGATACCGGTTATGTTCCTCACAACCGAGTCAGATCCGGCGAAAATGAGAGCGGCTAAAGATGCGGGACTTTCTGCCTGGGTGAAAAAGCCGTATAAGGCCGACCTTTTCTTTGCTCAGATCGAAAATATCGTTTCGAATGGACGGTAACCAGAAAAGTTTCATTGAAGACACGCTGGATTTAGTGAATGAATTGGACGAGGGTCTGATGCAGCTGGAAGCCAACCCGATGGCGTCTGCCCCGCTGGAACAGGTCTTCCGCACCATGCACACAATCAAGGGCGCGGCCAATATGTTCGGCTTTGAGAATATCGGCGAACTGGCCCACCACCTGGAAACATTGTTTGATATGGTGCGCCAGGGAAGGCTTCACGTTTCCGACAGACTTATCAGCATTACGCTCAATGCTTTTGACAAAGTTCGTTACCTGCTGCAGAAAAAGGACGTGGCCGAAATCACGGAAGCCACAGCGTTGAAGGACCACCTGGAGCTGGTATTACAATTCGCGGAAAAATCCGAAGGGACGATACCCGGATTAAAACAGGAGAAAAATATTCTGGCCACCTACCTGTTACGGGTAACTCCAACCATCTCAATAACAGCGGACGGAAATCACCCGCTGATCTTCATCATGAGGGATATTGAAACAATGGGTACCAGCAAGATGGCTTGCTATCAGAATCAGGATTTAAGTGTATCGCATTGGAGCCTTGTTTTGTCAACCACTTCATCCCCGGCCGAAATAGAGAGCTATTTCATTTTTGTAGAGAACGAGTGTACGCTGGATCTCGTGCCGCTCGGAACTGGCAACCTTTGGGATGTGCACGCTTTTGAAGAACTCGTGGTGCAGTTTCACTCCAACGAAATTGATCACGACGAGCTGAAAGTACTGACTGAAAAACTTTCACGGCAGTACCCCGACAGCAATGAGAATCAGGAGAAAACAGGAAAACTGGAGGGCCGTGAGGCCGGAAACCGAAAAGAGCTGAGCGATACAGTAATAAAGGTAAGCAAGCGCAAGATTGATGACCTGCTTAACTGGACCAGCGAGCTGATCATTTTACAGTCGCAGTTACTCAATGTTGCCCAACATAATCGCATAGCCTGGCTGGAGGAGATCACCGAGCGGATGGAAATGGTAACCAGCCATTTGCGAGACACTTCCCTGCAGATCGGGCTTGTACCAATTGAATCATTGGTCACACAGTTTAAACGTCTGGCCCGGGACCTTTCGAAATCGCTGGGAAAAAAAGTGAATTTCCTTTCAACTGGCACCGAGACGGAAATGGACAAGGATGTGATCGAAATGATGACTGATCCTTTGCTGCACCTTATCCGCAATGCCATCGATCATGGCATTGAAGTACCTGAGGTACGACGGTCTCTCAGCAAACCTGAGCATGGGATAATCAGGCTTAAGGCGTACCGGTCCAGTACGTTTATTAACCTGATCATCAGCGACGACGGAAAAGGGATCGATAAGGAAAAAGTAATTCGGAAAGCCGTCGAAAAAGGCATCATTGAGCCGGATGCCCATCACACCGATGAAGAGATCTTCAACCTTATATTTCACGCCGGCCTTTCCACCTCGCAGGCCGTTTCGGATATATCCGGGCGGGGCGTTGGCATGGATGTGGTAAATAAAAAGGTCTCGGAGCTGAAGGGGACCATTACGATCGCAAGTTCACCGGGTGAAGGCACATCGTTCCATATACGGTTACCGATGTCGCGTTCGATAATCGATGGTCTGTTGGTGCGTGTAGCAAATACCCACTACGTGGTTCCCCTCAATGTGGTTGACCGTATAGACCGTGTACCCTATACTTCGATCCATCGCGGGCAACGGGTATTCACCGATGTAATGGTCAACGACGAACCTTTGCAGGTATTTTCCATGCACAACGAATTTTATCCCGGGGCCGAACTCCCAAAAACAGCCGACATCATCTCCATTACCGTCAATGGCATTCGCAAGGGTATCGCGGTCGACTCTATAAAAGGGAAAATGCAAGCGGTGCTCAAGCCACTTGGTGAAATGTACCAGCAACAGGATTTTATTTCAGGCAGTACGATACTGGGCGATGGAAGCCTGGCTTTGATACTTGACCCGCAACGTCTATTCATGATCAAGCACGATTAAACCAATTCTATGATAAACGAACCCCGATCGAGAAGCTATCTCACCTTTATGCTGGGCAATGAAAAATTTGCAGTTTCCGTTGACAGCGTACAGGAAGTGGTCGAGCTCGACCACATCACCAAGGTGCCTCACACACCGGATTATATGCTCGGTATTATCAACCTGCGAGGTAAAATATTACCGCTGCTGGATACCTGCCTGAAACTGGGTCTGCCTCCCACGGAACGGACTAAAAAGAACAGGATACTGATCCTGGACATACACGAAGACAACAAGGCCATACAAGTCGGCGCCATCGTTGACTTAGCCAGGGAAGTGGTCGAGATACATCATCATCAGATACAAAGAGCGCAGGATATCGAGCAATATAAAAACGCTACCCCGATCACGGGTATTGTCAATAACAACGGAGATATCACTATGATCATGGATATCACCCGCGTGTTTTCAATGAACGATATCAGCAAGATCAACCAAATTCCGAATTAACTAAAAAGAATAAATTACCCGTCTATGCTAAATAAACTAACCATTCGCAACAAGCTCATGTTGGCATTCTCAATACTCATTCTTCTGATGGGTGTGATCTTTGCCCTGTCTTTTTCCAGGATCAGCACGATGAATGAGAGCATTAATAAGATCATCAATGAGACGATGGTCCAGCAGGTAGCTATCGCCAGGATTCGTCTCCAGGCAAACCTGATCGTGCGAAGCCAAAAAAATATCATCCTCGAATCCGATAACCAAAAAATGGCACAGATAAGCCGGCAGATCGACAATCAGGTCGCGCTTATGAATGCTGAGTCTGAAAAACTGCTGGCTCTTAGCTCGGGAGAATTGCTGACTATAGACAAGCAGATACAGGGAAAAAAGGACGACCTGATCAAGATCACAAATGACATTGTGAATCTGGCTACCGCCAATTCAGAAAATGTCGCCCGCGACCGTAGCTTCAGCGAAAGCAATGCTGAATTCCTAAAAGTCAGCACCATCCTGGAAGAGCTGATTCAACATTTCACGGCAACAGGTACCAAAGAGCAGCTGAATGAATCCACCGCGCTCAAAGAGGCGCTGACCCAGCTATATGCCCAGGAAAAGACCATGATACTTTCATCGACAGATGCCGCGCGGCAAAAATCTGCCCAGGAGGCTGCCCAGCTTGAGAACCGGATCGAACTGATGTATACTCGGTTGAGCCGCCACACCACCGGAGAAGGGGTGATCCTGCTGGATAAGTATGCGCGCCAGTATGCGAGCTTTTACAACGTGCACAAAGATGTTATGAATCTGGCGCTGCAGGCCACCAACGCCAAAGCGATGGCGCTTTCATCCGGTCAGGGAGAGGTGATCGCCGCGGATATGATCGCCCTCATTGTTGAATTCATGGATAAGGTCAATGTCAAAATGGAGGCCGGTAACCAGGAAGCCAGCGAACTGTACGCCAGCGCGGTGCGCATCATGACGGGCGTCATTTTGGCGGCCGTTGTCGTCAGTGTGCTGATGGCCATTTGGCTGTTGCGGGGCATCATGGGATCTTTGAATACCGCTACCCTTGCTGTGAAAAAAGTTGCGGCAGGCGATTTCTCCGCAGATGTCAAGATCAATAGCGAAGATGAGATTGGTGTGATGTTGAAAGAACTCCAGTTTATGATCGAAAAATTACGCAGTTCAGTGGATGTGGCGAAAAAGGTCGCGAAGGGCGACTTGATGATTGACTTTAAAACGCAAAAAAACCATGGGGGAGACCTCGATGATGCGTTGGAGCTGATGGTCAATAACCTGCGCGACATCGCTGTGACAATTTACAACGGTGCGGACAATGTAACGACGGCAAGTCAGCAGGTCGCCTCGGCTTCGCAGCAGATGTCGCAAGGCGCCCAGGAGCAAGCCAGCGCTTCCGAAGAAGTTTCGTCATCCATGGAACAGATGGGCGCTAACATCCAGCAGAATACGGATAACTCGAAGGAGACAGAAAAAATTGCCAACAAAGCAGCCAGGGACATCCAGGCCAGTAGCCAGTCGGTATCCGATACTGTTGAAGCCATCACAACGATTACTGAAAAGATCGTCATTATCGAAGAAATTGCCTCGAAGACAGATCTTCTTGCCCTCAACGCTGCCGTCGAAGCTGCGCGGGCCGGGGAACATGGAAAAGGTTTTGCAGTCGTGGCTGCTGAGGTGCGCAAGCTGGCAGAACGGAGCCAGAAGGCAGCTGCCGAGATCAATGAAATATCGGCGCGCACGGTGAAGATGGCGCAGGAATCTAAGGAAATGCTTCTGAACACGCTTCCGGATATAAACAAGACAGCCGAACTGGTTCAGGAAATTGCCGCGTCCAGCGTAGAACAAAACAGCGGTGCCATTCAGATCAATAAAGCTGTACAACAATTATCTCAAGTAACGCAGGGCAATGCCTCCGCAGCGGAAGAAATGTCCTCTAATGCGGAAGAGCTGAGCAGCCAGGCAGAGGAACTGAAGGCAGCTATCAGCTACTTTAAGCTTGATGATAAAAGTCGCAACGGATCGTCCAGGCACGCTGGCAGGAAAACGACATCGCAGGCAGTCAGGACAAAGTATGTTGAAGCTGCCCCTCAACATACCGCCACGGAAAACGGTAAAGGTTATAACCTCAAGCTGGATCATCCACCCGGTGACCATGATTTCACAGAGTTTTAACACGTTGAAGTTGGCGAAGGTAGGGTTGGGTAAATGTGCACGCAGGACGTTCATGCGCCGGAGACGGAAATGAGTTCCCGTGCATTTTTTTTAACAAATCAATTGGACTACAGATAGCGAATCATGAATGATGCTGATCCTACATTATTTCTGCGGATGGATGACGAAAGCTTCGATCGCCTTAGCATGTATGTGACGCGTGAGTATGGCATAAAACTTCCAGCCAATAAAAAGCCCATGCTCGAAAGCCGCCTTAATAAGAAGGTGAAAAGCCTGGGTATGGAAAATTACCGGCAGTTCCTGGAGTATATTTTTAGTGATGAAGGAAGGCATCGTGAATTAGTCAACGTGATCGACCTGATAACCACCAACAAAACCGATTTCTTTCGTGAACCTGCCCACTTTCAATACCTGCAACAGTCGTTTCTTCCCGATTATCTGAAGGACTACGGATATCGAAGCCTCAACGTATGGTCTGCCGGGTGTTCTACCGGTGAGGAGCCCTACACATTGCTCATGGTGTTCGAAGAATTTAAAAAACATCAACCTTTTTTTACTTATTCGTTGATGGCAAGCGATATCTCCACACGCGTTATTCAAGCCTCATACAATGGCATATATCATAAAGACCGCATCGCAGAAATCCCTCCAGACATGAAACGGACATATTTTTTACGCAGTAAAAGAATAGATGACAACCTGGTTCGTGTAAAGCCGGAATTCAGAAAGAACATTACCTACAGGCGCATCAATCTGATGGATAACGCCTACGGGATACAAAATGCGTCTTTGGATATTATTTTTTGCCGGAATGTCCTGATCTATTTTGATAAGCCGACACAGGAGAAAGTTATCAGGAAATTCGCGGCCTGTCTTCGTCCGGGAGGCTTGTTGTTTCTCGGACACAGCGAATCGCTCATGGGAATGAATGTGACCATGAAGCAGCTAAGGCCAACCGTCTATCAGCAACTGCAATGACCGTATCACATCTAACCTGTGCGAGAAGGTATTTCATAACGGATAATCAATTTATCATTACTACGGTACCGGCTAACATCCAGACAGTCCTTGGGTCCTGCGTGTCCGTTTGTCTTTGGGACAGCAAACTGAAGATGGGAGGCATGAACCATTACCTGATGCCGGGCTCACCGTCCAGTGCAGCAGGGAATTCCAATCACGGTTACACAGCCATCCCGATGCTGATTAGTTCGATGATCAACCGCGGCGCGTCGGTTGAAAACCTGGAAGCAAAAATTTTTGGAGCGTGTAACTCCTGGGTAAATGACAGAGGACTTTTCACAGTAGGACTCAGGAATGCTGAGATCGCTGTCCAGATATTAAAAAGGGAAGGCATTCGCATCACCGCCCGGAATACGGGCGGCATTCATGGAAGGAAAATTATTTTCAACACCTTCACCGGAAAAGTAAAGGTCTACTTGCTAACAAAAACAGCGGCTGTTGTAAATGAAGAAATCAATAAAGGTTTTGGTTATTGATGATTCAGCATTGGTGCGGCAAACCCTTACCTCAATTATCAATTCCGATCCTCAACTCCAGGTCATAGGTACCGCCGCAGACCCATATTTTGCTGCCGCAAAGATCCGTAACATGGTTCCGGATGTGATCACGTTGGACGTAGAAATGCCCCGAATGGACGGACTTACTTTTCTAAGAACGTTAATGGCACAGTTTCCTGTGCCGGTGGTGATAATCTCCAGCCTGACCCAACAGGGCAGCGATCTGGCCCTGCGCGCCCTTGAGCTCGGGGCCGTAGAGATCGTAGCAAAATCACTGATCAAAAACACCAAAGAGCACATAGAGGAATCCCGCGTGAGGATAACGGATGCGATTAAAGCTGCGAACATGTCAACCGTAAAACGGATGGCCCTGAGCAATCCTAAACCGGAGCTCATACCCATGGTAAAAACAGAAACGAGCGCCGGTGCGCTGAATTACAAAACTACAGACAAGGTAATTGCGATGGGTGCCTCAACCGGTGGCACGGAGGCGTTGCGTTATTGTTTGAGGCATACGCCCTCCAATTGTCCGGGAATATTGATCGTACAACACATGCCTGCTGGTTTCACGAAGTCGTTTGCCGATCATCTTAACACCATCTCTGAAGTTACTGTGAAAGAAGCTGAGGATGGTGAGCGCGTGATGCGGGGTCACGCCTACATTTGTCCCGGTGCCTATCACATGACCCTTGAACGGAGTGGTGCAAAATACGTGGTCAGGATCAGCGATGGCGAACACGTGAACAGGCACAAACCTTCCGTAGATGTTCTTTTCAAATCGGTAGCAAACGCCGCGGTACAAAACGCTGTTGGCATTATTATGACTGGAATGGGGCGTGACGGAGCACTGGGTTTGTTGCAAATGAAAAAATCCGGCGCAATTACCATCGCGCAGGATGAACTGTCATGTGTGATCTTCGGTATGCCCAAAGAGGCTATCAAACTGGGGGCAGCGGACCATATTCTTTCGTTGGAAAAAATACCCGCAAAGATGATGTCAGTTTTCTAGATCTAGCCCCAACACCTCCGGCTGCCGAAATTGCGAAGACGCCAATTTTTCCTTTCCCACTTCAAGCCCGTAACCTGCGCTCACGAAAGTGTCGGTCACCTGTGGAAGCCCGGTTTCTCATCCGGCCCCGGAAGGTCAGGGGTGAAGCATAAAACAGATTGATACGCTCAGAACGAAACCTGCTGGAACGGTGAATGTGTACGAATGATATTGCGCACCAAGTGTATCCGACACTGAAGGTTTTCAAGCTGCAATAACACAAATACGATTTGCTTGCAATGTTTTATATTTGACTACAGGGCAACAACATTTAGCGTGGCTGAAACATTGAGCGATCCAGCATACCGTATGCAAAAGGATACCTGGACTACCAAGTATCGAAGTCTCCACCTTTGGATGATTATTCCAATGCTCCTTATGCAGCTGGGGATCTTTCGCGACTATTGGGGGGATTTTACGGACAACGCCTGGTCTGTTCACATTCATTACCTAACCGGAACCATTTGGTACCTGTACCTGATCTTCCAACCTTTTTTAGCAACTCATGGACATCTGCACAGTCATAGAACCAACGGGATCATAGGGATGTTTGTCGCCGGCGGCGTTTGCCTGACCGCATTGAGCATGATGAACAGAGACATTGTAACGACACAAAAAGCGGCAGAAATGCCGGAACAATTCGGTCCCTTCCAACCGTGGTTTTTTTTCGGTGTCGCGGCGGTGGAAATTGTGATGATCGCCGCATTTGGTTACGCAGTCATACAAAGTATCATTCATAGAAAGCAGGTGGAAAACCATGCCTGGTGGCTTATCGTCAGCGTATTTATTATTGTGATGCCAGCGTTGGCCCGTGGTATTCAAAACGTACATGTAGCGATGCAACGCGAATCGTGGCCAGCGATAGATATCATGTCCTCTATCTATGTGACGCAAATAATCATTCTGTCCATGATTTTAATCGCAGCCGTCAGGTACAGGAAGCTGAAGCACCCGGCTACCTATGTGTCGATCGCCGTCAATTTGTTTAACTTTTTACTTGAGCCACTCGGCCGGAATAAAAGCATTCAATCTTTTCTGGAAACATTCATAAAGGGCTGACGCGCGATTGCCTGCGTCCGCGCAAATCGGTGAAGAGCTGCTGCATGATACCAAACTGTTTTCAAGGTACAGACCGCGCGTTCACGTTTATTGCTTTGTCACAGACAGCGGCGACATGGGTGAAGGGCATGGTAGTGCGAGACCACGCCTGCCCTTCGGGATTTCTAATCTCAAATCGTTTAAAACCTGAGATCTGAAGCCTGAAACTATTGAAAATACCCGATCGCTTGATCCAATACCGGGTCGGTCCCGTTATTGCGTTGCGCGGCAGACGGAAAATCAACTGAGATGTCAGGAGCAATTCCTATTGCCTCGAAACTGTTGCCTTGCGGGTCAGTCCACCGTTCGTTCGATAACGTAAAGTGCCAGCTGTTGGGTAACTTCTTGCCGAGCATGGTTGAGAATATTCCATTTGTTTTTTCCCCCATTGTTTTCACACCTTCAAGCTGCGTCATGGCCATCGTGAACGTCTCCGCTGCACTTGCTGTGAACTGACTGGTCAAGACGAGCACTTTCTTATTTAATTGAGTTTCACCGGTCGGAGTGAGCTCGACGGTTTGTTTTTCTGCAAGAGATCCTTCATGCAGAGCCTGAATATTCCACACAGTCTTGGTTTCAGAAGTAAAGCGGCCCGCAATTTCAAGGGAAGCCAGATCGAGTCCGCCACTGTTAAATCGTACATCAACCACAATTCCATCACAGCCCTTGAGATCTTCGACAACCTGGTCCATTGCGACTTTTAATGCTGCGAGCTGTTCCCCCGGATCGGGCGTGGACCTGTAGCCGCTCATCTCAAGAATGTGAAGATACCCGATGTTGTTGTCGAGTTTACCCCAGAAGATCCGATCGTTAGCCGCAGACTTAACTTCGCCATTCAAATAACCGGTTTGGATGTTGCCAAGTATTTTCATGAATTCGCTTTGGATGTAGGTTTCAAAATCACCCGGTTCCCCGGCTTCGGCATATTCGTGGTAAAATCTTCCAAATAGCTTCTGCTGCCCCGCTTTGAATACTGTCCCATCTGGGTGGGTGAGGGTTACGTGATCGTCTCCGAGTTCAACAAGCATGGCAGTGAAGGTATCCCACAGGTTGTCGGTGGTAACCTGCGCCCGGTATTGGTCCCTGATACTTTGCCAGTTAATTTTTCGCTCGTCAAAGCTAACGTAGTGTTCATCGAATACAGACCAGAGGTAGTCGAAATTCGTCAAGGCTTCAGTGGTCTGCAATCCGCCGTCGGAACATTGCGCAGGCAGGGTGGCGATCTTAGAAAATGTCAAAATGTTCACGCTGCCTTGCGCGAAGTATTTAAACTGTGTACGAGACCGGTTTACTTCCACTGTCCATTCGCCAACGTCAAAACCGGGACCATCAAAGAAAGTGTTGCGGGCAATGCACCCGCCTCCACTGATGTCATAAAGGTCTGCTTTCCCCTTTCTGATATCGAGAATTCTTCCATAGCCAACCGACTGCCAGATACCTTCGAGCTCGACGGAATTTTGAGCAGGTCTGTGCCACTGGTCGCGAATTTCATCATCATGACACGAAATGGAAATGAATAGTAGAACAATCCAAAAGGTCCGTGGATCAAACACAAGCTTGCAGGCCGCTTGTATTGCACGCGCTGTTTTGTAAAAATTTGCGGTAGTTGTCATAAATATTTTTTCTTAATGACAACCACAGATGCTGGAAGTGTCCTGGAAGGGGCTCAAACACTTAACTTCGTCGCTGAAGGAGAAAGAAATGAGGCTGAAGCAGGTTAAATTTTTAGCGGTGAGGAGTTACTACCGACGATGACCGTTCTCAATTTGGCCAAATGAAAGCGAAAAGGTCGGGTTAACCAATCGTGGCGATGGAGGTACGCGTGCGAAATGCCGGGATCCAAAAATTACCGGTCAATCCACTTTTTGAACTGGGGCGCGCGCTTTTGGCTGATGATCGTAAATTCCAGTGACGGAGGATTCAAAAAGACCTTCAGCTTGCCAAAGCTGTCGGGTGTAAAAGACTTGCATGACTGCAGGCTGATGATACATTGCCGGTTAGCCCGAAAAAAGGATTTGGGGTCCAGCTGGGTTTCTAATTCTTCGAGTGACGCGTCAATCCTGTATGATTCGTTTTCAAATGATCGCACGTAATTGTACTCGCCTTCCTTAAAGATGTACGCTATGTTAACGGTCTGCACGGGTACTACTTTGTTGCCATGCCGGACCGTAAGCACCTCGCGCGACATCGCGTTTTCTTCCTCCAATGGTTTGTCGCTGGCGTTTGGGTGATTTTCAACGACTACAGCTGCAGCCGTTGCTTTATCGATAAAATAGTAAGTGACGTAGCCTGCATTTACCAGGATGATCAACAGCACCACGAAAGGAAATTCATAATAGAACCACGTAGTATCTTCCATTTGCTGACCGAGCACGAAACGGAACTGGAGGTTGACCAGCAGATACGCAAGAAGGGAACACGCGAATACACCCATTGACAATTGCATCACGAGTCGTTTCAGGGTAAAATGGATCCAGTCGTATTTTGAATCCAGCCATTTTACCATTCGATGCACAGACTCCAGCAGGATCCAGGCAACCACCGTCCCGGAAAGGACGTCCTTATAATAGAATGGTCTCAGCAACAGTTCCAGTGTACTTTCCTCGCGGCCTATAATTTCTACGAGGTGCGCGCATACGAACGCAATGGCAATCTTTATCCACACGGGGACTTTGTAGGTTGTGGTGCTCATGCCACTAACGACAACGTTACGCGCGAAAGGTTGCACCATGTCGTAAACCTATTCTTTAACTGCCTCGCGGATATTCGGAGAAGCAATCACTGTACTTATTCGCCCCGTTTTCGAACTTGTTTTTTGGCAATTAAAGTTATCTAAGTTCCGCTCAGGGCTGGAGCGTTTGGACAGGCTTTGACAGAGGGATGTCGCGACTGCACAAGGGATGTTAATTGGATGACTTTTTTTGATTTGTATTCATGACAGCCAACCGGCAGGGCGAGCGGAGAAAGTTCTTCGAAGGTAAATCATTTAACATGATATGGTGTTTTAACTGGATGCAAATAGGCAAAGACATTTCCAGGCTAATTGTCATTGATAAGATTTATATGGAGCCCGAAGTCAGAAACTTCCAGCGCGGATTGGAAATACTGCGGCAATTTCCAGCGGCTGAGGTTATAGAAGTTCCATCGCACTGGAAGATTCCCAGCCTTCATGGCAATGAAGGCTCTATTGATGAGTGGGTGAAGATCAAGCGACAGGTACTCGTGTTGGGAACAAAAAAATCATTGACCTGCCGGCCTAACGAGCGGAGCTCACATTTTATCGCGCCATCCATTTCAAACGGCTGTACCATGGCGTGCTCATATTGTTATGTTCCGCGCAGAAAGGGGTTTGCCAATCCCATTACCCTGTTTGTGAACATCGAACAGATCTGCCGGTACATTGCCCGTCATGCTGCCAAACAGGGAATGATGCTTAGCCCGGACCAGATCGATCAGAATTATTGGGTATACGACATCGGTGAAAACGGTGACTGCTCCGTGGATGCAGCACTGTGCGACAACGTGAAAGATTTCGTTTCATTATTCCGGTCATTGCCCAACGCGAAAGCCACTTTCGCAACGAAATTTGTTAATCGCGACATGCTGAATTATGATCCTCAACTGAAAACGCGTATCCGGTTCAGTCTGATGCCTCAGTCCATATCCAAAATTGTGGATGTTCGGACATCGGCAATCACGGACAGAATTGAAGCAATTAACGATTTTGTAGACGCTGGCTATGAAGTGCATTTGAACTTTTCACCTGTTATCTATTATCACAACTGGCTTCGCGATTATCACGATCTTTTCGTTCAGATCAACGACACCTTAAGTCCAAAAGCCAAGGAGCAGCTGAAATGCGAAATCATCTTCCTGACGCACAACACAATGCTTCACGACATCAATATGGAATGGCATCCGAAAGGTGAAGAGTTGCTTTGGAAACCCGAAATTCAGGAAACGAAATATTCGCAGACAGGCGGCAGGAATCTTCGGTACAAACGTGGGTTCAAAGCAGACATTCTGAAAAGTTTTATCGAATTGTTGTCTGTGTCCCTTCCGTATTGCAAGGTGCGCTATGCGTTTTAGGCATCAGAATGTCCTTGACTCCGCCATCAACACCTCTAGTGGCAAAAAAACAGTGGCATGCATGAGGCAGCCACTGTTCTGGTGAAGGTGTTAAAATCAATGTTTTATAACGACATGCTCGGTGCGACTTTCATCCAAACCGGTAACCCTTAAAATATACGTATCATCCCTGAAGTTTTTCGTCTGGATAATGATGCTCTTCTCGCGCGTATCCGCCGAGTAAACAATTTGTTGATTGCTGTCAAATAAAACCACATTTCTCAGTTGGCCGTCATCCTTCAGCTTTACCGTTAGTTCTGAATTTGCAGGATTCGGATAAGCGGAGACGATTGGAGGAGAGTTTTGGTCTGTTGTCACAGTAGCATACCCTTGCCAGGTCCCGCAGGTATTAGACGTCGTGATTTCAAAATAGTAGGTTTCGCCGTAATGAACTATTGCCCAGGTATGATCCACTATGTTCGCAGTGCTGTTATAATACGTCGGAGTATAAGTGGTACCTCCCATGCGCCTGGTTCTCTTGATGTTCACGTTTGTATTTGCGCCCGTTGAAGTTTTTCCATACCGGAATACCGTCAGGGTATGGACGCCCGGCTCCACGTATCTCCAATAGTCGCAGCACAATGTACTTCCATCAAGCCCAAGTCCTGCATACGGGCTGCCCACCCAAATCGTCTTTGTGATGGTGCCAGGGTTACACGTTCCTGGCGACAATATGCTGGCCGTCAGGGTAACTGATCCATCGGAATTGTTGACCCTGGAAGCGAGTCCGGTAGAGGAATTTATCGTGAGTTTCGAAACATCACCACTGGTCCATGTGACAGATGATCCGGCTGGTGCACCTGCTACCGAGTAAGTATTACTCGTACAAACAAGCTCGGGCCCGGCGATCTGTGGAATATCCAAGGGATCAACCTGCATAACATTTGGATCGTTGGAGAGCCACGCGCTCAACTGGGTCTGCGCTGTACCACCGCCATCCCACGAGACATCAAATCGCCCTGAATGCGACTGAGTGGGAGCACAGCCGATCACACCACCATGAAGCTGACCAACTACACGCCCATTTTGATCAAGAAGGGGCCCGCCCGATGATCCTCCCAGTAATCCGCCGCTGTTAATTGTCGCGGTCCAATGTGTGTTCGCGGGCGATACGCTTGTCCTAAGCGGGTTGTTGCATAAACCAAAAGTGATCGGTTGCGCATTGTTGGCGGCGGCGTTGAAAGTAGAAACTTTCATTACGTCGCCAGCCGGATGG
>DASPNN010000615.1:0-2227 GCA_035626495.1 Chryseosolibacter sp. | reverse complement strand
CGATTTGAGTATTCTGGCGCGAGAGCGCAATCAGGCTCGATTCGGTTTCTTTCCACCGCTGGCGGTAATTATAGGCAAGTGCGCTTGCGAGAATTGCCACGACAATCGAAGCGGCCGCTGCGAACCGCCAGAAAGTCAATGACTGCGCGCCTCTGATAGACACGGTTCGCCCCCGGGATTCCGCCACCTTTTCCATGATGGCAGAACGGACGGACAGCCGTGGTCTGACGGCAGCTTGCATGAGCATTGCTTCCTGGGTCTCTTCGATTTGCCGGATTTCAGCTTTGATTTCCGGGTAAAGATCCATGTTACGCTCGACTTCGGCGCGTTCTTGCGCTGTGAGTTCACCCATCACGTAGGACTCCAGGATACCGGACGATATGTATTCTCTTATATTCACGAAATGCGCAAGCTGAGTCTTAATTGTTTCATTGCCAGACGGAGCCGCGTCTTGACGGTACCCAACGGGATATCAAATTCGTCGGAAAGTTCGGATTGCGAGTAACCTTTCAGGTAGAGGTATTCGACGACAAAGCGCTGCTCTTCGGGCAGCGCCTTCAGCATTTCCTGCACCCCAATACTTTCAACCTGCTGCTCGGTAAATTCGTTATTGTCAATCCTACCTACGAAGTTTTCGATGGCACCGGTTTTCTTTTCTTTCGTGATTTCCCTTGACCGTGTCCGGTCGATCGCCTGGTTACGGGCCACGTTTACCATCCAGGTAAACAACCTGCCTTTCGATTGATCGTAACTCGAAAACCGGTCCCACACTTTCAGAAATACATCCTGCAAAACTTCTTCCGCCACCTCTTCCTTTTGAACGATGCGCACGATCACACCATACAATGCGCCCGAGTAGTGGTCATAGAGATACTCGAATGCATTGCGGTCTTTTATGCGGAGGCGCTCAACCAGCGAGGCTTCGTCGATATTTTTTTCGGCGGTGGCGATGACTTCTATTTATAGTTCAAATATAAAATTTAAGTGTAAAAACACTCACAAGATTTTTTGCAACGAAAATCATTCGGTAGCCAACCCGGGCCTTGCAAACCGTGCCCATCTCAAGATTGCCCTGCTGGCACCGAAAACTCATTGGTTATTTTCTCACGATCAGGAAAAGGTGGAGTGCGTTCTCCGGGTCGTCCACAGCAACGTAATCCTCCTGTGTGATTGACTTGACCAGCGCGTCATCGGTTTGCTGAAGCTTGTTCCTGTTCCAGCGGTTCATGATCTCGTAGGGAACGCGCAGGAAGGAGGCCGGGAGCCGATATTGGAGGTTCAGAAAATCCCAGCGGGTAAATTTTTTCACCGACTGTTTGTTTTGATCGTAATACGTCATGACCTTTTCATTACCGGTAATTCCTTTCAGGTCGACGGATGAAAAAATCCCGGCGGCAAGGGCGCGAAGTTCGTTTGCATAATACTCGCGGACGTGCCATGGGTTTCTGGTCAGTGACATCTTCCGGTTGGGCGTGGTGAGCAACGCGGTGCCTCCGGGCTTGAGAACACGGCGAATCTCCTTGAGGAAAAGTCCGTCCTCACGGATATGTTCGATTACCTGGAAACTCACAACGACATCGAAGGCATCGTTTCCCAGGCCTGACAATGGGGGAATATTCATGCTGCGAAATCTGCCGGAAGGATATCGTCTCTGGAGTTCGTCGATCGCGCTTTGGATCTTGTCGACCGCCGTAAAAGCCCTTGCTTTCGCGAGCAGCAACGGAATGCCCCGGCCTTCTCCGCATCCCACCTCGAGGACATCTCCATGGATATAATGCTGGGCCGCAATATACGCCTTGAACAGCCGTTGATGAATGGGATTGTCAGATGTGATCGTTTCACTCGTGATCTCGGTCGTGAAAATTTTCGCCATAGCGCAAAAATAGTATTTCAGCTGTGTTGAAAAGTGCCGTTTACGAATTAAACTTTTATTTCCATCTTTGAGACCTGATGCTATGAAAACGTTGATCAGCACCATCTTTATTGCAATAGCCGTTAGCGGTCATGGTCAGGCTCTCAGGGAAATCAACTATAACTACCTGTATGATCCGGACGCAAAATTTTCCTTTGATCTGCGACCGGCTCGGGTCAATGATTCGTGGATCATAGCATATTGCCTGACAAGCCATGACACCGCGATACGACCGGATCAACTGACAATTGTATGGGAAGGGCGCGACGGGCTGGGGGAAAAGGAGTCTTTTCCTTTAAACGCGGTTGATGAGCG
>DASPNN010000614.1:0-13167 GCA_035626495.1 Chryseosolibacter sp. | reverse complement strand
GCTGGTTGCGCAGCAAATCCGCCGCGCGTTTGTATTTGAGGTGTTTCGTTTCCTGGTAAAGGCTGAGCAGGACGCGACCGGGCGTAACGTGGTCAATATTGTATTCGAGCAGGTCGTAGGTGCGGATGGTTCCGTCATCGCGGACAAACACATCCATCATCTTTTTCATATAATCGAAGTAGGCTGTATTTTTTGTCTCCTTCCATAGTTGGTCAAAGCCCTTGAGCACAACCCCTTGTTCATAATTCCAGGTCGCCGGCCCGGACTGTTTTATTGAGCCGGTTTGGTCTGGTCCATGGGTGACATATTTTTTTACAACGATGGAGTCCGGGTAGGTCTTCATGACGGTAGCTGCGATCTTTTCGGCCCACATGGATGTTTGTGCCCGGCACCCGGTGGCGAAAGCAGCGAGGAGAAGGAAGGCGATGACCCGTAAATTCTGCATAAAACTATATTGTGATGCGCAATCGATTGCATTTTACTATGGCAATCGCTAACTTCAAAGAAAAATTGTAAAAAATGTTTCAAACAACAAAATTTACATTGTCAGACTATAATCTTTCATACATATCTGCCCCGTCATTTTTTATTCTGTTGTCACACTCGGCCTGAAACATTTTTCCATTATATTGCGCAACCGATTACGCATGAAAAGTTACCACGCCACACACCCGGAGGATTTCAAGACCTACAACACCGAGAAGATTCGCGACCATTATTTGTTTCGCAACCTCTTCGAGGAAGACAAGATCACGTGCAATTACGTGCACGATGACCGGCTGATCGTCGGTGGTGTAAAGCCCGTAACGCGCACGCTGCGGCTTGAACCGTTCGATGTTCTGAAGGCGAAATTTTTTTTGGAACGTAGGGAACTTGGCGTGATCAATGTCGGGGATACCGGCAAAATAACTGCGGACGGGGTGTCTTATACACTTGAGTTCCGCGAGGCCTTATATCTCGGAAAAGATATCCGCGAAGTCGTCTTTCATCCTTCCGAAAAAGGAACGGCGCTTTATTACTTTAACAGTGCGCCGGCACACTGCGCGTTCCCGGTCAGGAAAGTATCCCTTGCGGAGGCCGAAACCGTCGAGCTCGGCACACTGGGGACCTCCAACCATCGTACGATCCGGAAGCTGATCATCAATGGCACTGTCGACACGTGCCAACTCCAGATGGGACTTACTGAACTAAAGACCGGCAGTGTCTGGAACACGATGCCACCACACACGCACGACCGCAGGATGGAAGTTTATTTCTATTTTGGAATGGACGAAAAGAATGTCGTTTGCCACTTTCTCGGAAGGCCTCAGGAGACCCGGCACATTTGGGTCGCAAACCATGAGGCTGTGCTCTCGCCACCCTGGTCGGTGCACTGCGGGGCGGGCACAGGCACCTATTCATTTATATGGGGTATGGCCGGCGAAAATCTCGACTATGCCGATATGGATCATGTCAACTTTGCCGACCTGAAATGACCGCGCTGTTTAGTCTAACCGGTAAACGCGCCCTGGTAACGGGAGCCACGCACGGGCTGGGCATGGCAATGGCGAAAGGCCTGGGACACGCGGGAGCCCAAGTGATAGTACACAGCCATACGCCGGCTAAACTTGACCAGGCATTGCAGGAATATCAAAGATCCGGTATAACTTGTCATGGGATACTTTTCAATGTGACCGATGACAGCTCCGTGAAGAAAGAAGTGGAGCGGGTGGAAAAAGAAATCGGACCGATTGATATTCTTATTAACAATGCCGGGATTATCAAGCGGATACCGATTCTGGAAATGGAAGCCGAGGAGTTCCGGCAGGTGATCGACGTCGATCTTACGGGGCCATTCATTGTTTCGAAGCATGTAGGCAAATACATGGTGGCGAGACAGCGGGGTAAGATCATCAATATATGTTCGATGATGAGTGAGCTCGGCCGTAACACTGTGACAGCGTATGCCGCGGCAAAAGGCGGTCTGAAAATGCTGACAAAAAATATGGCGACCGAATGGGGCCGTTTTAATATACAAGTCAATGGAATCGGCCCGGGATATTTTGCCACGGATCAGACGGCCGCAATCCGGGGTGACGGGCATCCATTCAATGAGTTCATCGTTCACCGGACGCCGGCCGGACGGTGGGGCGATCCGGAAGACCTTGTCGGTACGACGATTTTCCTGGCATCGCCGGCGAGCGATTTTGTAAGCGGGCAAATCATATACGTCGACGGCGGCATCCTTGCAACCATCGGAAAACCCGCCAATGAACTTTAGTTGTTGTTCCTGAAGGAGTAATTATGAAAAAAGAGAAAGCTACCATTCACGATATCGCGCGCAAGCTGAGCATCACAGCGTCCACGGTTTCCCGGGCCCTGAACGACAATCCACGGATCAGCGAGGAAACTAAAAAAGCCGTGAGGAAAGCAGCGGAGAAACTCAACTACCAGCCCAATAACATTGCGGCCGCGCTGCGCAATGGGCGCAGTAACATTATCGGCATTATTGTTCCCACCGTTGACCGTACATTCTTTTCCTCCGTCGTTCGCGGCATCGAGGAAATCGCCAACAAAGCGCGATACAATGTCATGATCTGCCAGACCTATGACAACTACGAGAAAGAAGTTGAAACCGTCGAGGCATTGTTGCAGGCCCGTGTCGACGGGATCATCGCTTCACACGGAAAGGAAACGCGCGATTTCAGCCATTTCCTGAAAGCCAAGCAGCGCGGGATCCCGCTCATTCTGTTCGACCGCTCCAATGAAGAACTCCAGGTCAGCCAGGTGGTCATCGACGATTTCCTGGGGGCTTTTCGCGCGACCGAACACCTGATCCAACAGGGTTGTAAGCGCATTGCGCATTTTACCAGCAACCTGAAAATCTCGATTTACAAGGAACGCCTCCGCGGCTATAAGGACGCTTTGGTCAGTCATAAGTTGAAATTCGATGAGTCGCTCGTTATTCCCAGCAATCTTCAGCTTGACGATGGACGTGCGAGCATGCAGCAATTGTTGAAGCTCAAGCATATGCCGGATGCCGTATTTTCAGCCAGCGCATACGGCGTCATGGGCGCGCTGCAAGTTTGCAAGGAGAACGGCATCAAAGTACCTGCGCAGATCGCGTTGGTCGGCTTCAGCAATGAGCCGTTCACCTCCTTCACCGAGCCAGCATTGACCACGGTTGATCAGCACAGCTTGCAGATTGGTAATGCTGCGGCACAGATCTTCCTGGAAGAAGTCGCATCTGACAAGCAGCGGTTCATTCCACAAAAGGTCGTGTTGACACCGGAACTTATCGTCCGCGGATCTTCGCTAAAACGTAAACGCTAACGTATTGATGGATTCTTTTCTTAACGAGGATTTCCTGCTCAAATCCAAATACGCCAGGGTCCTGTATCACCAGTATGCATCCGGGCAACCGATCATCGATTATCATTGCCACCTCTCCCCGGCCGACATTGCCAACGACCGCCAGTTTGATAATCTGACGGCGGCCTGGCTCGAAGGGGATCATTACAAGTGGCGCGCTATGCGCACGCTCGGGATCCGGGAAAAGTATATTACCGGCGATGCCCCGCCCGAAGAAAAATTTCAGCAGTGGGCGGCTACCGTACCAATGACCATCCGGAACCCGTTATTCCATTGGACACACCTTGAGCTTAAACGCTATTTCAACGTAAGCAAAATACTTACGCCCGACACCGCCGCGGCTATATACAGTGAGACGAATGAATTGTTGCGAACTCCGGCCTGTACAACCCGCGCGCTTTTGAAAAGGATGAAAGTAGAAGTTGTAGGCACGACCGATGACCCGACGGATGCGCTCGGCGATCACAACAGAATCCGGCAAGCAAATCCCGGCTTTCGCGTACTGCCATCGTTCAGACCCGATAAAGCATTCGCCGTTGAAGACCCCGCAGCATACAAAGCCTACGTGGGAAAATTGTCGGCCGCATCGGGTGTGGAAATCAGAAGTTTAACGCAATTACTCGAGGCGCTCGAAAAACGGGTTAACTATTTCCATGAACAGGGAGGACGTCTTTCGGATCACGGACTCGAACAACTCTACTACCCGGAAAAAGGGTCAGGCGCCGACCCAGACAAACTCTTTGAACGTGTGATGAAGGGTGAGACACTTTCAAAACCAGAGCGCGAGTGTTTCAAGTATACGGTGTTGACCGCCTTATGCAAGATGTACCATCAAAAAGGGTGGGTACAGCAATTCCATCTCGGCGCATTGCGAAACACCAATACGCGGATGTTGCGCGAGCTTGGACCTGATACGGGTTTCGACTCGATCGGCGACTTCAGCCAAGCTTCGGCAATGGCAGCATTTTTTAACGAACTCGACAACACCGACCAGCTTGCAAAGACGATATTGTACAACCTCAATCCGGCAGACAACGCAGTGATGGCGACCATGGTCGGTAACTATAACGACGGGTCGGTCAGAGGCAAGATGCAGTTTGGTTCGGCGTGGTGGTTTCTCGACCAGAAAGATGGAATGGAGAATCAAATCAATACCTTGTCGAATCTGGGGCTGCTCAGTTGCTTTATCGGAATGCTGACGGACTCTCGAAGCTTTCTCTCCTACCCACGGCATGAATACTTCCGGCGGATTCTCTGCAACCTGATCGGCGCGGACGTCGAAAATGGAGAACTGCCCTGGGATGAAAAATGGCTCGGCGGAATTGTCTCCGGGATATGTTACGAAAATGCGAAGGCCTATTTTCCCTTTGATGCGGTATGATGCAAGCACTGAATAGAAAAACGGCTCTGACACAGCCAGCACGCCCGGTAAAAGTACTCCAGTTCGGAGAAGGTAATTTCTTGCGCGCGTTTGTCGATTGGATGATCGATATCCTGAACGAAAAGACAGACTTCGACGGCGACGTTCGGATCGTGCAACCCATTCGCCATGGCACCGGGGAACTGGTGAATTCGCAAGACGGGCTCTACCACGTTCTGCTTCAAGGCATCAGCCAGGGTCGGGAAGTCAATGATACCCGGCTGATCAGCTGTGTTGCCGGTGTATTAAACCCGTTCACGCAATGGGAGCAATACCTCAAGGAGGGCGAAAATGCCGAATTGCAGTTCATCATTTCAAACACGACGGAAGCGGGCATTGCGTTCAGCGCCGCCGACGATACAACGGACAGGGTACCTGAAACATTTCCGGGCAAGCTGACTCTCCTCCTGTACCGCCGCTATAACCATTTTCAAGGCGCTGGTGATAAGGGCGTAGTGTTCCTGCCCTGCGAACTGATCGAGAAAAACGGTGAAACACTGAAAGATTGCATCGAGCGTTACATCGCACACTGGAATCTGCCCGCTCAATTCAAATCATGGGTCAGTGATCATTGCCTGTTTTGCAATACACTGGTCGACAGGATCGTCACGGGTTTTCCCAAGGAACACGGCCCGAATATTCAACAAAGCCTTGGGTACGAAGACCAGTTGCTGGTGCAGGCGGAGCCTTTTCACCTTTGGGTGATCGAAGGGAATGAAAGGGTTCGCGCGCTATTGCCTTTTGCGCAGACAGATTTGAACGTAAAATTCGCGCCCGATCTCACGCCCTACCGCTCACGCAAGGTACGCATTCTCAATGGCACGCACACCGCGATGGTGCCTGTAGCGTACCTGCGCGGGTTGCGAACCGTACGCGAAGCGATCGAAGACCCTGTTGTTCACAAATTTGTTGAGAACCTGATTTTTCAGGAAATCATCCCGACCTTGGATTTGCCGGAGACCGAGCTGCGGCAGTTTGCAAATGACGTGCTGGAGCGCTTCAGGAACCCGTTCATCCGTCACGAGCTGCTGTCGATCGCATTAAATTCCGTTTCGAAGTTCAGGGTGCGTGTGTTGCCATCGTTACTCGCGTACCATGAACGACGTGGAAAGCTGCCCGAGAATTTGACCTTTTCGCTTGCGGCACTGATCGCATTCTACCGGGGCGCATTGCCGGCGGGTGAGAAAATTCCGCTGAACGACTCGGCTGAAATCATCCGGCATTTTGAGCGGTCCTGGGATATGATTTCGCTCGAGGACATTACACGGTCGGCACTCGAGAATCCCGAGTTCAGGGAGTATCGGTTGGCCGATGTTCCGGGCTTGCTGGCAATGGCTGCAGAGCAGCTCAGCCTGATCCAGTCGGGCACGGAGAAACTATCGTCGCCGAAAGTGACCCTCACGTAGGACGACGCCTCGCAACATACTCGAAAAAACTTCTTCAGAAAAGCGCCCTCAAGAATGTCGCTGTATCACCGTTTACCCCGTATTGGTCTTTCAACTTTTACATCGCTCATTTGCGGATCTGATGCCGGCGCATTTCCATCCTGTTCAGCATAGTTCAGGTCCTTGGAAAATGTTTCTTCCAGGAATTTCAAAGCGACCAGCGCGATGATGTAAATAATTACTGAAAGGAGAAACGCACTGTAGACGATGCCGAGGTAGGGTTTGAGCAATTGAAAAGCAAGCGTGATGGGTATAACCGAGCCTCGAACAAAATTCGGAACGGTGGTTGCGACCGTTGCTCTCAGGTTTGTCCCAAAGAGTTCGGCAGCGACCGTAACGAACAATGTCCAGTACCCGTTGCCAAAACCGAGCAGTGCGCAGACGACATAAAAGACGACAAGGTCGTTATTGGGCATTAGCAAGTATACCGTTGAGAAGGTGAATGAAATAAGGATAAAGAAAAAGATCACACTTTTCCGTCTTTGAAAGCGCTGGCTCAAAAGTCCACTGACTATATCACCGGCAACCTGGCCACCAAAAAATATCATGACGGCCTGGCCAGCGTCGACCGTGCCATTGATTGCGAGAGCCCTGCCGAATTCCGGTGAAAAAGTTATCAGTACTCCCACGGTGCACCACATCGGAAGGCCGATGAGAATGCTTTGAAGGTATTTCAAGGTGCGTTCGCGTGTGGCAAACAATTGCATAATGTTTCCACGTGAAATATTCCTGGATTTAAGTTTATCAAACATCGAAGACTCAAATACCCTGACGCGCATGATCATCAGCAGCAACCCCAATCCGCCACCGACAAAATATGACATACGCCAGCTCAAGGCGTCGGCAACAAAGTATGCGGTGATCGCTCCCAATACGCCCATCGTTGCAACCAGCGTTGTCCCATAGCCCCTGATTTTTTTCGGCAGGATCTCCGTTACCAGGGTGATGCCGGCGCCGAGCTCTCCAGCCAGGCCGATGCCAGCGATGAAGCGCAGCACCGCGTATTGCTCGACGGTCGTCACGAATCCGTTCCCGATATTGGCCAGCGAATACGTCAGGATGGATCCGAACAATACAGACAACCTTCCTCTTTTGTCACCCATCACCCCCCACAAGATTCCGCCGATGAGCAGCCCGGCCATCTGCAGGTCCAGCAGAATGATCCCATTCGTCATGAGCTCATCTCCACTTAATCCCAAACTGCGCAGGCTTGGGACGCGCACGATGCTGAAGAGAAACAGATCATACATATCGACAAAGTAGCCGAGTGCTGCCACCAAGACGGGGACACGCAATATCTGCTTCAGGACAGGCTGGGATGAAGAATCGGTGATGGTCATAGTCGCGGAATTGTAAGACCGCCGTCCGCCACGATCACCTGACCGGTCGCGTACGGCAAATTATTTGTGGCAAGGGCAGCAACAATTTTCCCAACATCCTGCGGGGCGCCCCAGCGTTTCTCAACGGTCAGGCCTTTCTCGATAAGGTTGTCGTATTTTTCTCTGACCCCGGAAGTCATGTCGGTAGCGACGATGCCAGGTCGCACTTCATAAACCGGGATGCCGAATTCGCCCAGGCGAACGGCAAACAGCTGGGTGGCCATCGAGACACCGGCTTTCGAGATGCAATATTCGCCACGGTTGATAGAAACGACGGTCGAGGAGATTGACGAAATATTCACAATGCATCCAGAGAATCCTGCGTCAGATTTTTTCTGACCGATCATCCAGTTTGCGACTGCTTGTGTCAGGAAGTACGGACCTTTCAGGTTGGTCGAGATCACTTCATCGAAGCTGTCCTCGGTTGCCTGGAGGATATCCAGGCGTTCGCGAGGCGCAATACCTGCGTTATTTACCAACAAGTCGAGGCGGCGAAAGCGGTGTTGTATGAGCTCCAGTATCTGTTTGCGGTGTTCGGGAAGGGCGATGTTGCCGCGGCAGTACAGGACCTCCGAGCCCTTCTCCCTGAGTGACAGCAGCGCTTGCATCACTTCTTGCCCGGGGCGCATTCCATTGACAGCAAGGTCAAATCCCGCAGCTGCGAGGCTCTCGGCAATTCCGTAGCCAATGCCGCGACTTCCACCGGTGATGAGTGCCACTTTTTTCATGTGAAAATATTTAAAGGTCCGTTACGTTCACCCAACAACGCTTTTCCCAGCTCTGCAGGCCGAGTTCCGCCAGCTGAACGCCCTTGGCGCCCTCCTGAAGATCCCATGGAAAAGGCTCGTCCTTCACGACATGCCTGATGAACAACTCCCATTGTACTTTGAACGCGTTGTCGTAAGTTTCCTGCTCGGGAACCTTGGACCATCCATCGTAAAAATTGATGGGCTGCGCAATATCGGGGTTCCAGACTGGCTTGGGCGTGTTGCCGTAAGCTTGCGTGTAGCACTCCCGTAGTCCGGCGACGGCAGAGCCTTTCGTTCCGTCGACCTGGAGGGTGAGCAGGTCATCGCGTCGGACTCTGACGGTCCACGACGAATTGAATTGGGCGATGATGCCGCCCTCCAGCTCAAAGGTCGCGTATGCCGCATCATCCGCCGTGCACCGGTACTTCCTCCGCTGCTCATCCACACGCTGCGGAATGTGTGTGGCGCCCAGGCACGACAGGGCTGTAACTTTTCCGAAGACATTATCAAGCACATATCGCCAATGGCAGAGCATATCGATGATGATTCCTCCATCGTCCTCTTTGCGGTAGTTCCATGATGGCCGCTGCGCAGGAATTGTATCTCCTTCAAATACCCAGTATCCGAATTCACCTCTGACGCTGAGAATTTGTCCGAAAAAGCCCTGCTGGATCAACCGTTTTAGTTTAAGGATGCCGGGAAGCCATAGCTTATCCTGCACGACGCCGTTCTTTACGCCTGCACGCTTGCAGCGTTGGTACAAGTCGAGGGCCGTCTTTGTGTCAATGGCTACGGGTTTTTCGCAATAGACGTGTTTGCCGGCATCAATTGCTTGCCGGACAGCCTCCGCCCTCCGGCCAGTGGTCTGGGCGTCAAAGTAAATGATGTTGTGTGGATCCGCGAGCACTTTATTCAGGTCGGTCGACATTTTCGAAACCCCCGACATTTCACAGAGTTTCTCCAGCTTCATGGCATCACGACCGATGAGCACGGGATCTGGAATGACCACATGGTCGGGTCCTACCCTCAATCCGCCCTGCTTGATAATTTGTGTTATCGAACGCAGCAAGTGCTGGTTGGTGCCCATTCGCCCGGTGACACCGTTCATGATAATGCCGAGATGCTGTTTTTTCATATAATGAGGTTCAACTGTTATTTTTATAAGCGTCAATGATTCTGGATAAAAATTCTCCCTGGTCGGATTTCCAATGCGTGGTCGAAAAGATCTCCACTTCGTTGTAGCCTGCGAATCCGGCACCCTCTACCCAGCCCCGGATTTTTTTCACCGGAATGCACCCTTCGCCCATGATACCGCGATCCAGCAACAGATCGACCGTCGGCACTTTCCAGTCACAAATGTGAAACGCAAAGAGGTGGTTGTTCATTCCACATCGCGTGATCTCGGACTGGAGCTCGGGATCCCACCAAAGGTGATAGACATCCACGGCAACGCCGACATAACGGGAGCCAATGGCTGAAGCCATATCGTTTGCCTGGCGGAGTGTGTTGATCGCCGAACGCGTGTCGGCATACATTGGATGAAGAGGTTCGATAGCGAGTCGCACATTTGCGGATTCGGCATGCGGGACGAGAGATGCGATACCGTCCTGAATCTGATTGCGTGAATCTTCGAGCGACTGATTCGGATCCGCGCCGCACACCAGCACGACGAGGTTTGTTCCCAATTCACGCGCTTCGTCTATGGCGCGGCGGTTGTCGTCGATAGCAGCCCGGCGGGATTCCCGAGTTGTCCCGCAGAAGAAACCGCCACGACACAACGACACTATGTCCATCCCATGATCCCTGATCATTCCGCCAGTATCCTGAACGTTGCGTTTCTCAAGCGCGTCACGCCAGACAGTAATGCCCTTCACACCTGCTTGCGAAAAACGCTTCACCGCTTCTTCTATATTCCATGGCTTTGTCGTGATCGTGTGGATGCAAAGCTGCGAAAGATCCGTGATGGCCTTCGCGCTCATGACAAGCAATTAAAAAATGTGTAGTACCTTTCCTGCCTGATCAGCTTCTGCAGATACAGGCATACCTCGCGCGCGTGATAGTCCCCCCACATGCTCGACTCTCCGTGTGGGGAGGCGCTGCCTGATGGCACATGATCCCAATCATTCGGCCGATGGTACACCGAGTGTAAAATAAGACCTTCATGTTGAGGATCTGCGCTGAGGTATGGAGGAGCCAGCAGTGTTCGAACAATGGTCAGCCCGGCCTGCCAATATTTTGACTTCGAGGGATTGCTGGGTTCCAGGTATTTTCCGAAGCGCAGAAGACCCTGCGCAGCAATGGATGCAGCCGAACTGTCAACCGGTTCATGCGGATTGAAAGGGTCGGCAGCCACCTCCCAATAATTTCCAAGTTTATGAAGGTTCGGCGCACCTGTATCCCAATATGGAATCCCATCGGCGGGCATGCGGTCAATGTAAAAATCACACGTAGCCTTAGCCGCGTTGAGCATCCATCCTTTTATTTGTTCCAGCGACCCAAAGCCCGCCGGAAGGGTGTCGCTTTGGACTGTATCCAGCCACTCAAGCTCTTCCGCAAACCCGCACATAGCCCACGCCAGTCCACGTGTCCAGGTTGTAAATCCTGAATAACCTTGCTGCGAGTTTGGGCACCGGTAGTTCCCGTCATTGGTGTTAAAGATGATCTCATGGGCAGTCCGTCCCCTCAGATCGTAAGCGTCGCGGCCCTCCCCGTAAAAAATCGAGTACCTGGCTGTGGCCTGCAGGTGCATCAGTGCCCGTTCCAGGAGGTTTATCTTCACATCCCCTTCCCCCTGAAGTACATGTCCGAGTTTATGGCTCAAGACGAGTGCCCGGCAGGATCGGATCGTGTCCACGAAGAGTGAATGCGGGCCGTTGAAAGAATAGATGAATCCACCATCGCGAATCGATGTCCAGCGGGAAGCCTGGACGCCGCCCGAAATTTTTAGCGCGAGTTCGTAAAAATTCTTTTCCCATTCGTTATGCGCTATTTTTCCCTCCACCATCAATCGCAGCAAATTACCGTACGTGCTGACGTTATTAAAACCATGATCGTGTACCCCCGTGTGGCTGATATGCGGGGCCATATGCCTGACCGTCCGGGTGCGACCCAGATCCAGCATTTGTTGATCTCCCGTCGCGTCGAACTGAAGGATTGCAGAACCGAACTGAAATCCTTGTGTCCATTCCGTCCAGCCTCGGGACGTATATTTGCCTTGCACGGTAAAAACAGGAGCGCCTTTAGAGATGTCATAGCCAGCGTCGATCGATCTGATCTTTTGGCCGGACAGGTCCCAGAACCGGGTGAGTTTCTCCTGAAGGTCTGTGGGGGTTAAGGAATAGTCTATTCGGATCATCGTGTAACGAAATATAAAAAATATCCGGAAATCATCCGGATCCCGGGGACAGGTAGTCACCGGACGTTAAAGTAATAGACGCGAAACAACGAAACCCACCTGTACTCTCCTGCCCAACATTATATCATTCAGACTGGAATTTTATCAAGGAACTTCCGGCGACTAGGAGCAGAGCGAAATCTGCCCGGCAAGACTGGGGCAGATCAGGAAATCCTTGGGCCAAACGCCTGACGGGCTCTTTTATTGTTCATTTACTGAATCGTATCCTGCGCCCTGACTTTGGCCGATTATCTAAGTCACAGCTGATGAATTCTTCCAAGTCCCGTCGATGTGGACGTATTTGCACAATATGTATCGCACGCAAGCCCCTTCAACGACCAATTCAAATGGGCATGATTTTTCCGGCTGCTGGTAAAAGTAAGATGTGTTTGCTTTCTGTAAGGTGAGATTCCTTTTCCACGACCCTCGTTTGAACAGCGATTTATTACACCATCGGATTTGTTTTATGACATCGTCCAGAATAAAATATAAAGAGAGAAAGGCAGTGATTGTCTTTTCACTTTATCTCTTGCTGATTCTCTATTCAATGATCTTTTGATTAGGACGGTACCGTCTGTCGATATAGCAACAGTCAGTACCAGCGGAAGATAATTGCAAGATAAGTCCAGACATGGACGGACCACGCTTGCACGGCAAGGCGTCAGGTGTTGCGCCTAAAACGGTTACAAATTGGAGCTCTGACAGTATTGGCCAAGCCTTCGTACGCTTGACTGGCGGCGAAGCCACAATGAGCCATAACAACGCAATGGCTATTGGCAAATACGGCGAAGGCGTCAGGGTACCAACTGCGTTCTTTTCATTGTTTTTACCACTTGGATATTGTGAAATAAATAATTGATATTCTAATATTGCCCGTTGAACAGGCATTATCGGCTCTTACTCTATAGATCGTTTTTGAAGAGCAATATGTTGCTCAAAGTTCTTCGGCCTTGCATTGGCCAAGCATCCATTCGTTACAATGACCAAAGCGACACTTGCAGTGCGGTGACCGGGTGGATTCACGATATGGGCATTTAGATTGCAGCATTTCACTGCGGGTTCGAGAGTCCCGCCGATGCAAATTCACTCGTCGCTTGTATACGTAATTCAAAGCTCACAAGAGAGATAGCAGCTGAAAAAATCCCCTGGCAGGAATGCTTTTTCGTCGTAATGCAATGGCTATACTTTGGACGAGTGAAAACAGGAGCCATTTGAATACAATTAACTTAAACTCAAAAATTCTATGAAAACTAGACCGTTAATCTGGGCGGCTATTTGTTTGTCGTGTGTGATAGGAACCGCGTGTGAAGATGACGACAATGAATTAAGAACACTCAGCGGAAACGACCAGGCCTTTGTCGAAGAGGCCGCTATGGCGAGTGTCACTTCACAGAAAGTCGCCGAGTTGGCAACCACCAATACGACAGAC
>DASPNN010000613.1:0-5950 GCA_035626495.1 Chryseosolibacter sp. | reverse complement strand
GAAGAAATAGCTGAATTTGCGGGCGTAATGAATGAGATTGTACGGTAACGTCAACTTGATGGGACATCGCGCACTTATAACCCTCATATTCTTATTTGAGTTGGCCGATGCGCTTCGTCTGCGCAGGCGATCACGGTCCACTTGCCTGATGGAATTATTGGTACAACGACAGGGGTGGTGATGTCCGGGATTGCATAAAGCCGTCAGACTGCTTTTGGTTAATCGCATTGCCCATGAAGGCTTGCAATCGCGGCTGCATCGATGATCGTATTTTTTTCACTAATTTTTGATCACAATCGAATCGCATGTCGGAAGAATCATCACGCGTTGAGACCGTCCTCGCTCACACTTGCTTGTTGGGAGAGGGTCCGGTGTGGGATGTGCGAACGAAGAGCATTTGCTGGGTGGATATTCTGAATAAGCAGGTTCACGAATATTCGACCTCCAGGCAACTACATCGCGTCATCAACGTTGAGAGCATGCCGGGGGCAATAGCTCTTTGCCGCGATGGAAATTTCCTTGTAGCGTTAAAGGAGGGAATTGCCTGGGTCGATCGTAACACGGCCCATGCGCGGATACTTTGCCACCCGGAAATTCACGTGACCGGCAATCGCTTCAATGATGGCAAATGCGACCCGGCTGGCCGGTTCTGGATCGGAACCATGGCTTTGTCGGAGGAAGCCGGTGCCGGAAACCTGTACATGGTTGAAAATGACCTGACCTGGAAGTTGAAGCTGCCAGGTGTCTCCATTTCGAATGGGATGGCTTGGAGCTCCGATTTCCGAACCTATTATTATATCGACACTCCAACGCGACAGGTCGCCGCATTTGATTTTCAGATGGAGACCGGTGACATCTCCAACCGGCGAATTGTTTTGGAAATACCGTCCAGTGAGGGATTCCCGGACGGGATGACCATCGATACCGAAGGCAGGCTGTGGGTGGCACACTGGGATGGATGGCAGGTGAGTTGCTGGGACCCATTAAAAGGCCAAAAGCTGCGAAGCATCGAGTTTCCGGCATCACAGATCACTTCCTGCACATTCGGTGGCGATAACATGAACGACCTGTATGTTACATCGGCCCGGAAGGGTCTCGATGAGCATGCGTTAAAGCGGCAGCCGCTCGCCGGGTCACTTTTTGTGGTGAGGGGCTGCGGCGCCTCCGGCCATGCGCCTTTTGAATTTGAGATCGCCGGGGTAAGGTAAGTAAATCGTTCCATCGTATATTTCGGGAGTTGGAACCTGTGGGTCCGACGTCAAATCAAATATTGGGTGCTTGATAGAAGACCTCCGGAAAATATTACCCGCCACGCGGATTCGCACACGTTACATTGACCGGGTTTCATTCGCGGCGGATGCGGGCTTTTACTATTTGTTACCCAAAGCGGTCGTTCACCCGCTGAATGAAGCGGAGATCATTTCCCTGTTTCACCTTTCCCGCCAACACCGTGTGCCATTGGTTTTCCGCGCAGGAGGCACGAGCCTTTCCGGTCAGGCGATAACGGACGGGATATTGGTCGACCTGAGCATGTATTGGAACCGCATCCAGGTCGAAAATGACGGCGCAACGGTGCGCGTTCAACCGGGCATCACCGGCGGCATGGTCAACAGGCATTTGAAAAAGTATGCGCGAAAGATCGGACCAGACCCATCGAGTATCAATTCTGCGATGATGGGCGGGATCCTGTCGAACAACTCGAGCGGTATGTGTTGCGGTGTGAAGCTGAATTCCTACCACACGATCAAGGAGATCAGGTTTGTGCTGCCCGACGGACAAATATTTTCAACCGAAGCGCGGGAAGATTACACACGGTTCGAGCAGCATTGCGCGGGATTGTTCTCTGAATTGAAATTGATCCGGCGACAGATCCTCGATGACGGCATACTCTATGACAAGATCCGGAGAAAGTATAAGACGAAAAATACCGTCGGGTACTCGCTCAATGCATTCGTCGACTTCGAGCACCCGATGGATATACTGGCGCATTTGCTGATCGGGGCGGAGGGCACCCTCGCTTTTATCTCAGAAGCGGTCCTTCACTCGGTGCCCGACTATCCGCATAAGGCGACGGCGTTGTTATACTTTCCGGATATCTACGCGGCGTGCCAGGCCATTGTCCCTTTAACCAGCGCGGGAGCAATGATGGTCGAACTTATGGACCGGGCGTCGTTGCGCGCCGTTCAGGATCTTGAAGGCATGCCGTCTATTGTGCGCACGCTTCCCGAAACTGCAGCGGCACTGCTGATCGAGTTCCAGGAGGAGACCCTGGATTTGCTCGACGCTCGCGTGAATGCTTTTCTCGTCAGCTCGGCTAACCTGTCGTTGATGAATGCGCCGGTCTTTACATCCGATCCCGCCGAGCAGGATTTTCTCTGGCGTGTTCGCAAAGGTCTTTTTCCGGCAGTCGGGGCGGTGCGTGCGAGCGGAACCACCGTGATATTGGAAGACATTGCATTCCCGGTGGAAAAACTTGGCGATGCCATACTCGACCTCCAGGCATTGTTCCGTAAATACAGTTATCCCAACGCGATCATCTTCGGGCACGCGAAGGACGGCAATATACATTTTGTTGTGACCCAGTCGTTTCATACCGATGACGAGGTTGTCCGCTACGACCGGTTTATTAAAGAAGTGGTGGAGATGGTAGTAAAAAAATATGATGGGACGCTGAAGGCCGAGCATGGGACGGGAAGGAATATGGCACCGTTTGTGGAGACCGAATGGGGTGGTGAGGCTTACCGGATCATTAACAGGATCAAAAAGGCGGTCGATCCGGAAGGCCTTTTGAATCCGGGAGTTATTGTCAACGATGACGCGAATGCGCATCTCAAAAACCTCAAGGCATTACCATCTGTCGAAGAAGAGGTCGATCGTTGTATCGAGTGTGGATATTGTGAACACCGGTGCCCCAGCCGTGACCTTACGACCACGCCGCGGCGTCGAATCGTGGTTCGGCGTGTCCTCAAAGACCTGGAGCGTCGCGGCGACCGGGCAAACTACAAGCTTCTGATGCAACAATACAAGTACGACGGCATGGACACTTGCGCGGTAGACGGGCTGTGTGCATCGGCTTGTCCTGTCGATATCAACACCGGTGATCTCATCAAACGACTTCGATATGAAAGCCATTCGCCGAGCGCCAATACGCTTGCAATAATTGCTGCCAAAAACTTTGCCGTCTTACAATGGCTGGCGCGCTTTGGCGTAAAGACTGGAGTAGTCGTCAATGCCATTTTCGGTAGCCGGGCGATGCGTTGCCTGACCGGCGGATTCAAAAGAATCATTCCATCGGCTCCACTTTGGTCCGAGTACGTCGCCAGTCCGCCAGATCTCACAGTCCTGAATGATCATAAAAACGACAGCGTAGCTGATGGTCATATCGTGTATTTCCCCTCGTGTATTTCCAGGATGATGGGTTCGTACCCGGGAAAGGACAGCGATGTGATGCAAACGTTCATGAGCATTTGCAAGAAGTCCAACGTCGCGGTGAATGTTCTTCGAGACGCCAACGCCCTTTGCTGCAGCCAGGTGTTCTCTTCCAAGGGTTACCGGAGTGCCTCGCAATGGATGGCCAATCGTGTCGTCACACATTTGTGGGAAAATACGAATCACGGTGCGTTGCCGGTAGTTATCGATGTTAGCTCCTGTGCCTACACGCTGCTGAAGGTGCGACCCGTGCTTGACGACATCAATAAAAAAAAGTTCGACAGCCTGAAGATCATGGATGTCGTCGACTTCCTGCATGACATGGTCGTGCCGGTGCATCCCAAGGTCGCCAGGGAAAAGAACATTGTGCTCCATCCCGTGTGCGCGCTCGAAAAGATGAAGACTGAACAAAAATTTTTGCGGGTCGCCGCACACTTCGCACGGTATGTCACGATTCCCAAAAGCGCGGGATGTTGTGGCATGGCCGGCGACCGCGGCTTTTTATTTCCGGAGCTCACACAGTCGGCGACTCAAAGTGAAGCACGCGAAGTCTCGCAGGAAAAGTATGACGGATATTATTCGAGCACCAAAACCTGCGAGATCGCCATGTCGGAAGCGGTGAAGCAAAATTACGAATCGATCCTTTACCTGGTGGACGAAGCGATTTGACCAGGCTTTGCAACTAATTGTTGTGCACGCCGACAACCTTTCTCACCTCGACCGAATTTCCACCGCCTTGTAAGATCGGACAAGCTGCCGCCATCCGTGCGGCCTCGTCGAAGTCTGCCGCCCGAACCATGATAAATCCCGCAATGGATTCCTTGATCTCCGCGAAGGGGCCATCGGTGATAACGTGGTCAGATTTGATGACTTTTCCTTCTGTTGATAAACCTTTTCCACCGAGAAATTTGTTCTGTGCGGCAATGCTCCCGACCCAGTCGTGGTATTGCTTCATATAGATCTCGAGTTGCTCGGGCGAAGGCTGTGCGTCCTTGGTGATGAGGTCCAGCCTCATAATGATGAGATATTCATCCATAGCACTACTTTTTTTTACAGAACAACATAAGAAACCAGGACAACGCCACTCTTGAACGCGCGTGTGTCCGTCAATTTGAGGTCCAGTTTTCTGCCGAGACCGTGGAAGACCGGTGTGCCCGCGCCTAGAGCAACCGGGTCGATCATAAACTGAAATCCATCTACCAGGCCATGGCCTGCGAGCTGTGTAAGGATCGAGCCGCTGCCGAGCAAAGTCAGATCCGGACCTGCGCTCGCCTTCAGTTTCTTCACTTCCTCGACCATGTCGCGCACAATGCGTGTATTGGGCCAGTCGACCTTTTTCAAAGATCGTGAAAATACGATTTTGTCGGCTTTGTTCATTCCTTCCGCAACCGCGGGATTCTCCTTTGCCGCCTGCGCTGTCGGCCAATACGATGCCATCATTTCATAGGTGACACGCCCGAATAAAAGTGTTGAGCCGCCGGACTCCATGCTGTTGCTGGCAAAGTCGGATTCTTCTGCGCCATGTCGATGCCAGCTAATATCGCCATCGATGCCCTTGTAGAAGCCGTTCAGGGTTGTGAAATTAAATACATTGAGCTTTCTCATAATATTTTGATTTTTCAGCTATGACAAACGCCCAGGCATGAATTGGACAAAGCGACGGATTTTTTTTTATAACTGGCGGCCTTAGCTCTGCGCTTTCCGTGTCAAGTGAAATGTTGGCTATCTTTGCCTGCTGCAATGGGCAAGAACAAGGAACCGATACCGCACCTTTTTCGCACGGAGTACAGGAAGATCGTCGCCGTCCTGACCCGGCGTTTCGGTCTGAACCAGCTCGGGCTCGCGGAGGATATTGCGAGCGAGACTTTTCTCACCGCGTCTCAGTCGTGGGGCGTACAGGGGCTCCCGGAAAATCCGGTCGCGTGGCTTTATCAGGTAGCCAGGAACAAGGCATTGAACCACTTACGTCGCAGACGGACTTTTGAGAAATCGGTTGTACCAGGTATAGAATCCAATCTCGCCGATGATGGAGTTTCCGAAATTGATCTTTCTGCTGAAAACATTTTCGACAGCCAGCTTCAAATGATATTTGCGGTCTGCAATCCAGCCATTCCGCCAGAGGCGCAGACAGGTCTAGCGCTGCGGGTGCTATGCGGTTTTGGCATCGACGAAATTGCGGATGCATTCCTTACGAACAAGGAGACAATCAACAAGCGGTTGTTCAGGGCAAAAGAGATTTTCAGGGAGAAAAATATTTCTCTTTCGATGCCGGGCACGACAGAAATCGATACCCGGCTGTCGGGCGTTGTGCGAACAATCTACCTGCTTTTTAATGAGGGATATTATTCCCATTCGCATGACCGTGGGCTTCGGAAAGAACTGGCTTTGGAGGCGATCCGCCTTTGTACCATGCTGGTCGAGCATCCAGCTACGAACAGGCCCCAGGTCAATGCATTGCTCGCGCTGATGTGTTTTCACGCCTCGCGTTTTGACAGCCGTATTGGCGCCAACGGCGAGGTCG
>DASPNN010000612.1:0-2203 GCA_035626495.1 Chryseosolibacter sp. | reverse complement strand
AAGCGGGACGTCACCCGGTCATCGAGAAGCAACTTGCCGTCGGCGACACCTACGTCCCGAACGACATTTTTCTCGACAGCGACAAGCAACAGATCCTCATCATTACGGGTCCCAATATGGCGGGAAAGTCGGCATTGCTCCGGCAAACCGCGCTGATCGTCCTGCTCGCGCAAATCGGGAGTTTTGTTCCCGCCCAATCGGCCAGCATCGGCATCGTCGACAAGATCTTCACACGCGTGGGCGCCTCCGATAATCTTTCCCGCGGTGAATCGACCTTTATGGTTGAGATGACCGAAACCGCCAGCATTCTTAATAATCTCAGTCACCGCAGCCTGATTCTTATGGATGAGATCGGGCGTGGTACCAGTACTTACGATGGAGTTTCCATCGCGTGGGCGATCGTGGAGTACCTGCATAACCACAGTCACCGCGATTGCAAACCGAAAACTCTTTTTGCCACTCACTATCACGAGCTCAATCAGCTCGAAGAAGATTTGACCCGTGTGAAGAACTTCAATGTGTCGGTGAAGGAAGTGGGAGACCGGATCATTTTCATGCGCAAGCTGAAGGAGGGCGGGAGCGAGCACAGTTTCGGTATTCATGTGGCGCAGCTTGCCGGCATGCCTCACAAGATCGTTTTCCGCGCGAACGAGATCCTTCATTTCCTGGAGAAAGACCGGCACAAGAACGAAAGGGCTAAAGCCCAGGAAATTCCGAAGCCGACCCCTCAGATGAGCCTGTTCGAATCCGACCCGCGGCTTCAGGAGATCGAGCAAATGCTTTTGAAGATCGACATCAATACGATCAGCCCGGTGGAGGCTTTGTTGAAGTTGAATGAGGTTTTAGGGGTGTTGAAGAAGAAGGGGTGAATGGGCTGTTACCAATCCATCCAAATAAAAGATCCCGACAGAGGAGATTGCGGTTGCTGAGCCAACTTTGTGCGTTTTCTTCGTCAGTTGCCAGCTCCTGATTTTGTACTTATCTTCATCGCCGATTCCCTGTCCCCAATGACTGGCCGTTGAAGGAAGGTCGCCGGCAAGTCCAAATAGCAGCCCACCGGGAATCGTCATTTGATCAATTAAATCAATGCAAACCCAAACCATCCGTCTCGGCTCCTTTACAGTCTTTACAAATGTTCACGATAGACAAGAAATCGATGACGAGACCGCTCAGCGTGTGTCACAAGCGCTGGTCAGGCACTTTGAGCAACGGCTCGCGGAAAAAGGAATCAGCGGTATACAGATCGAAAAAGTCGAAACGCGGATCGGGTGTATTGTTACCATTGTCAGCTTTGCAACAGTGGTGACCGTCGTCGGTGCCGTGTATAAGTTTCTTGTGGATTATGACAGTCTAAAAAAAGGCATTAGTGCTGTGGTCAATGATTTCAAACACGCGTGGGTAGCGATCGCCCGGAAAAAACGCGAGACGGCCGGGTTAAAGGCCGAACATACAGTCCGAAGGATTCCACCTGCGCCACCGGGCCTGGTCCCGCCGACGGAGGAGGTACAAGTTTACCTCGATGTCCCGGACGAAATGAAAAAACTGTGGGCAGCGGGCATGACAGTGGTGATCATTTCGCAACGTGAGATCAGTCTCCATCCAACGGCGGTCATGAGCAAGAAGTTCAAGAAGGTGAGGGCGCCCCAGGAATCCGGAAAAAGAGAGAAGAAGAGGAAGAAGAAGAAAAAGAAAAAGCATTGATAGCGGATCTGGGGCGCCACCATTTAATATTCACACGCTCCAATATCATAAGTATATCCCTTCAGGCGTGCCTGCTGGTAAAAGTCCTTCGAAATCCTGTAGGTTGAAATATTCGCGCCTTTATTGATCAATGGAGATCCGCTTGCAAGCCTGTAATTAAACGACCACGGATTCACAAACTTCGGCGCCGAAATGCTCCGCGTGAGATAGTTATTGGACATCTGCACGTTCATTGTCTTCTTCAAAAGATAAATGTAAGCGTCATTGCCAGTACGCGGATAAGTGTAGGTCGAATAGCTTCCGGGATTTACGATCACATTGTTTCGGACAACATTCGTCACCAGGTCGGTGTACAGGCGAATGCCATCCTTTTTTGGATTGATGATCGTATTATTGAGGATGCGCATACCTGGTCCGATGGATGTCCTCTCGTCGGCGAATATCCCAAAAGATCCCGCGTTTACAATAATGTTGTCGTGCAGGAAAGCATCGCCATGGCCGA
>DASPNN010000611.1:0-3454 GCA_035626495.1 Chryseosolibacter sp. | reverse complement strand
TGCCTGATGGAATCCTGAACTTTCTGCCCTTCGAAGCACTGATCGGTGACGACGGAAAATATCTGGTTGAGCAATTCGATGTTCGCTACGTTCAGTCGGCACAGGTGAAAAAGCTGATCGAAAACCGAAGCTATGGCGCGCGGCCGAAAGAGCTCCTCGCCATGGGCGGGGCTACGTATGAACCTATGAACGTTTCCGCGGCGCGCGTCAGCAATGCAGATGAATTGGTCATGTTGCGGAACGTGGCACATGAAAATACGATGGGAAACAGATCGCAACGCAAGATCTATGCGTCGCTGGGTTTCAGGAAGCTCGACTACTTGCCAGGAACACTCGAAGAGGTGAATGCGATCAGCAAAATGTTCCCGAATTCCTCCAGTCTGATTACGGGAGGTGAAATGACCGAACCGTTTGTCAAGTCCATTTCGCGAAGCAATGAGCTGGCCAAATACCGGATCGTTCACCTGGCGACGCATGGTTTCGCGATCCCTGAAGTTCCCGAATTGTCGGGCATTGCTATGTGTATTCCGTCGACCGAGCAGGGTGGCGAAGATGGGTACCTGACTTCGCCCGAAATCGCAAAGCTCGGACTGCGCGCTGACCTGGTTGTGCTCAGCGCCTGCGAAACGGCGTTGGGTAAAGTTTATGGCGGTGAAGGCGTTGCGGGACTGACACAGGCGTTGCTCGTCGGCGGCGCAAACCGGGCAATTGTTTCTTTATGGCCGGTCAATGATCTGGGAACGATGCATTTTATGAAAGGATTTTACAGCCTTGTCAAAAACGAGGGAAAAGACTTTGACGAAGCGATCAACATCATGAAGCGAAAGTTCATTCGTGGTGATTTTGGTCCCGAGCTCAGGCATCCCGACATCTGGGCGCCCTTCATCCATTACGGCAAATAGCCTCTCCGTATCGGAATAAAAGCGAGGCCATTCAATAACCTTGCTCTTAGATCGCGCCGACCATTATTTGCCCGACTTGCCCCCTGTCATCTCCATGTAATCGAAAGTAAGGTTGAGCAGCGCGCGAACCCCGGTGACCATGCTTGCTTCATCCATCATGAAATCCGGTGTGTGATGCGACGGGGCTTTGGCAGGATCGACGGCGGGAGGACAGGCGCCGACGAAGAAAAACAGGCCTGGTACTTTTTCCTGGTAGTAGGCAAAATCTTCCGCACCGGTGTCGGGGTTGATTCGCAGGACGTTGTCGGTCCCTGCCGCGCGCTGGAGGCTTGGGACAAGCTTCTCAGTCAATTGCGGATCGTTGTAGGTTACGGGAGTTTTGCTGTCGATCGTCACTTCGGCACGGGCGCCGGCACTTTCGGCAATTTTTGTTGCGATGAGACGGATCTTATCGTGAACCTGCTTTTGCATTTGGCGATCGAAAGTGCGGATCGTTCCTGCCATCTCGAGCTGTTCGGGTATAATGTTTTCACGAATGCCGGACTGGACCCGGCCTACGGTAACGACAGCGGCCTCTTTGGTGAGTTCCATTTGGCGGCTGACAATGGTTTGTAGTCCGTTGATGATTTGTGCCGACGTGACAATCGGATCAACGCCCAGCCACGGCGCGGATCCGTGCGACTGCTTGCCGTAAACCTTTATTGTAAACCAGTCAGAAGCGGCCATGAATCCCATCGGGCGGTACTGGATCTTGCCCACCGGGGTAATGGACCGCACGTGCAGCCCGAATATGACATCGACTTTCGGATTTTCGAGAACGCCTTCCTTGATCATCAGGTCAGCACCCCCCTCCTCTCCCGCCGGGGGGCCTTCCTCGGCCGGCTGGAAAATAAACTTGATCGTACCGCGAATGTCCGCCTTGTTTTTTGAGAGGATTTCCGCGACGCCCATCAATATCGCGACATGGGCATCGTGACCACACGCATGCATAACGCCGGTTTCCTGGCCATTAAAAACTGTCTTTTCTTTTGAAGCAAATGGAAGTGAGTTTCGCTCCATAACCGGGAGCGCGTCCATGTCGGCGCGCAGCGCGATGACCGGGCCGGGCTTGGCGCCTTTCAGAAGACCAACGACCCCCGTCTTCGCTACGCCAGTTTGTACTTCGACACCAAGCGAGCGAAGGTGCTCGGCAACTTTGGCTGCGGTTTTCGTTTCGCGATTCGATAACTCCGGGTACTGGTGGAAGTGCCGGCGCCACTCGATTACCTTCGGTTCTATATCGCTCGCCATCTGACTGAGCTTGGCCTGTAATTTTACATTGGTTTGCGCTGACAAAGTCAGTGAGAAGAGGCACAGCAGCGTGCAGAAATAAATTTTTGACATATTGATCAATCGGATGTATTTTTTTAGCCGCAAACAAGATAGGTAGAAACCGCGCGTGCAGCAACAGACCATGGAGTGGATCAAGGTTTTTTCGAGCCAGGCGGAAGCCGATCAGCGCATTCCCCAGAACAGACCGCAGCTCGTCATTATTGGCGAGACCCGGATCTGCGTGGTGCGTTTTAAGGGCAGCTACTCGGCTGTTCAGGATGCATGTTCGCACAATGGGGAATCGCTGAGCAAGGGAACCGTCAACTTCATGGGCGAGATCATTTGTCCCTGGCACAATTACTGTTTTGAGCTGAAAACCGGACGGGAGATCCGCGGCAGATCGTGGCCCCTGAAGACTTACCCGGTGAAGATTGACGACTCGGGGTTTTTCATTGGAATATAAAATACATTCGCCATATTTCCGTTTGGATAACAAATTCAAGTCAGTGAAGCTAATCACGCTTATTCTGCTCTTTGGCACCTTCACGGCAGCAGCCCAATTACCGATTTACGAGGATGAGTTTCTCTCACGCCTGAGCGAAAATGGCCCCTTGCCGGAAAAGCTGCTGAGCTCGCGCACTGCGGTTTTTTATCCGTACACGTTTACGCAAAAGGAGCTTGAAAGCGTTCAGAAATCCTTTCAAAGAACGGGTATCGACGCCGTTGTATATTTTGAAAATGACCTCGTGTGTGCCGGACGCGATCCGTCGGTGGCAGTGGCCTCGTATCTGAACAAACGCGAGATTATAAACCTGGCGTATTTTCAAAAGGGCCCGTCGGGTTACAGGATCTATCTTGCGCCGTACAACCAGAAGGCGAATCTGGTGGAACAAAATCAGCCGGCCTGGACACACCAGGGCAGTGCCCTTGACGTCTTGCTTCAGCACCTTTACCGGACTGCCGCAAGCACGATGACGAAAGAAAATTTTCTCATCAACGATGTGCCCGAGACCGGCTTCGATATTAATGCGATCTATGGAAGACGAAACGAATTCTTCGCGATAGATCTGAAGGTGGACGAGCTTGCTGTCCCCAAGTTCGGTCGCGAAGACATGGACCGCGAGTTGGAGGAGATCATGAAAATGTATCCGTTTAAATACAGGCTCACTGAACCGGGGCTGTCGGAAAGTGAGCTGCGCAAGCAGGGATTTCTGTTCGTGCTGCGTTTTTCCCGGGCCCGG
>DASPNN010000610.1:0-3005 GCA_035626495.1 Chryseosolibacter sp. | reverse complement strand
CGCGCGGATGAAAAACGAATCGACGAACTCTTCATAGCCAATGGATAAAACTTTTAATTCTGTACAATGGGGATATAAAGATTAAATTATATAAAACAGTCTTCGTAAGATACGCAGGGGTAGCGGGATATGCCAGCGTTTTGTGAGGGAATGTTAATTAACAAACGTTAGGCTTTTGGTTTATGGAAGTTCCGCGATGATAGTCCTTCCTCCTTTTGTAATGTCTCCGACTTTCACGCTTATTTTCGCGTCGAGCGGGAGGAACACATCGACGCGTGAACCGAATTTGATGAAGCCGAATTCCTGGCCTTGCTCGAGCACCTGACCTTCTTTGATGTAGTACTTGATCCTGCGGGCAAGCGCGCCAGCGATCTGGCGAAAAAGGATTTCAACACCATTTTGCATTTTTACAGCAACGGTGGTGCGTTCATTTTCCGTACTGGACTTAGGGTGCCACGCCACCAGGTATTTGCCGGGGTGATACTTGAAAAAGCTGATCATGCCGCTTACCGGCATGCGGTTTACGTGAACGTTTACCGGCGACATGAAAATGGAGATCTGTTTCCTTTTGTCTTTCAGGTATTCGTTTTCCACGGTCTCTTCGATGACAACGACTTTACCATCCGCGGGGGCAAGGACATGTTTGTTGTTCCTGTTGATCTGAAAGATCGGGTTACGGAAAAACTGGAGAATCAGCAAATAAAAAATAATGCTCACGAGAATGGCCGAATTCTGTACCAGAATGCTCTCTGGATAGAAGTAAAAAATAACCCAGTTCGTTGCAAACAGAATAAGCAGCAGAACGAAAAGCACGACGTGTCCTTCGCGGTGAATTGTCATTTTGGTAAAACTTTAGCTCCCATCAGGAGACGGTATTTAAGACAAATGGCAAGCTTTTGCTTGCCATGCAAATTTAACTATTTCTTATTTTTAACAGTTCGGTAACGACCACCGTTTTTAGTATCCGCCGCGATATTTATAGGTCTTTGCCACTTTGTCGATGGCCACCATATAGGCGGCAATACGCATAGGCACTTTATAATCAAGCGACGTCTTATAAACATTCGTGAATGCATCCTTCATGATCCGGTCTGACCTGCGGTTTACGCGGTCGGCGGTCCACTTATATCCAAGACGGTTCTGCACCCATTCGAAATAAGAGACGGTTACCCCACCCGCGTTGGCCAGGATATCGGGCACAACCATGATACCTTTTTCGTTGATGATGTTGTCGGCTTTGGAGGACGTCGGTCCATTGGCGCCTTCCACAATCAGCTTGGCCTGTATGCGTGCGGCATTGCTTCCCGTGATAACGTCTTCGGTGGCGGCCGGCACAAGCACATCGACTGGCAAGGTCAGCAGCTCCTCATTGGTGATCTTTTCCGCGCCAGCGAATCCTTCAAGCGACCCTTTGTTGGCCTCACGGTATTTTACGGCGGCTTCGATATCAATTCCCTTGTCGTTGAAGTAGGCGCCCGAAATATCGCTGACGGCTTTCACGACAAGGCCTCGTTCGTGCAGCAGGCGCGCGGCCCAGGAACCTACGTTTCCAAATCCCTGAACTGCAGACGATGCTTTGTACGGATTGATCTTCAGTTTCTCCATCGCTGTCATTGCCGTAACCATCACGCCGCGGCCAGTTGCTTCGGTTCTCCCCAGCGAGCCTCCGAGAACGATCGGCTTGCCGGTCACCACTGCGGGTGAGGTCATTCCCTGAATGCGTGAATATTGATCCATCAGCCATGCCATTTCGCGCGGGCCGGTGCCCATGTCGGGAGCCGGGATATCCTGATCGGGACCGAAGACATCTGCCATCGCCTGGGTGTAAGCGCGCATGAGCCGTTCGATTTCTCCCGCCGACATTTCACGGGGATTACAGGCAACGCCGCCTTTTGCGCCACCATAAGGTATGTCAACCACCGCGCATTTCCAGGTCATCCAAGCGGCGAGCGCCTTCACCTCGTCGAGGTTAACATTCATGTCGAAACGAATGCCGCCTTTTGACGGGCCGAGGATCGTCGAATGGATGACTCGATAACCCTCGAACACCTTGATGGCCCCGTCGTCCATCGTAACAGGTAACGACACGATCACCTGGCGCGCAGGCACTTTCAACACGTTGTATATCTCATCCTCGAGTCCAAGGATCTGGGATGCCACATGAAACCGTGACATCATAGCTTCAAATGGATTTTCTCTGTCCTTACTTAAAGGAGCCGGTTCGATATATGCCATAGATATGGAGATCAGGTTAAGAGTTTCAACGCTTCAATTTTCCGCAAAAAAACACCTAAAATAAGAGATTTTGCACGACTCAAACGGTTGCAAAGCTACTCGTTTATAGGCGAAATAAAACAGATAGAAGATTAAATTCTGCAAAAGTAACGTGAATCAGTTTTTCTTTTGCCATGGCGCCACTTCGTCGACAGAAAATTTTCCCGGTCCGTGAAACAGGAAGAAAACCGAGCCGAACAGCATCATCAGCGCATCAAAGGATTGCTGGAAACTTGTTCCGATGTGGGCAATGTATAACGCAATGATAAAATTGATGATCATCAGCGCAGCGGCGGCTCGCGTAAAGAAGCCGAGGATGTAAAGTATTCCGCAAATGAATTGAGCGTACACGGAAACATGGGCGGCAACCAGCGGATAAACCACACCGTGCTGCTCCAAAAAATCCCGAAACTCGATCATCCTGGCCCAGCTGAAAACATTGTCCTGCGTCCCGTCGACCAGGCGCCATCCGATGATGATCCTGATGAAAATTACGCCGTACTCTTTTCTCGGTTCGAAGTATCGATTCAGGGACTGGAAGATCGACGTCATACACGCACAAATTAGGATTTCTAAAAATCGGAAGAAAATCCTAAAACGAAGTCCTTCAAGACGGGGGATATTATCCTTGCCGGGACACCAGCTCGAGAAATGCTGCAAGGAATGGGGCGGCGATCAGCAGGCCGTCGAAGCGGTCGAGGAACCCGCCATGGCCTGGCAACACATCGCCG
>DASPNN010000609.1:0-4795 GCA_035626495.1 Chryseosolibacter sp. | reverse complement strand
TGAACACGCGATGGTCCCCGTACTTCTGGGCGAGTGTCGCCGCTTCGCGGAACACGCCACCCAGCCTGCGGCCAACGTCCTGGCCATAAAAGAGCGCCTCGGGGTGGTTTTTCAAAATCTCGTCGACGGCGTGCAACGCGGCATCAACCATAACAACTTTTTCACCGCCCGTTGGAGTCCGATTACCGGTCTCCACTACAACGTGGGTGGGTGCAAATTCGTGAGTGTCGAAATCATTTACGTCGGGCTCAGGCGCGATCAGCGCCCGCTGATAGTCGGTCAGGACAGTTGCAGTCGCCCGCTTTTCTATCTCTTTCAAATGCTCTGGTGACACGCCGACATCGATCAGATAATTTGCCAGGCGGATAATTGGATCGTGCTTCTTATGGATATCGAGGTCATCTCCGCGATACCATTCCTTCCGGACCCCCGACGTATGGTGGCCTAGTAGCGGACACTTCGCATGAACAAGAATTGGCGCCCGTTTTTTTCTCGTGTATTCGATCGCCTTCTTGATCCCCAGGTAGGAATCAACAAAATCGGCCCCGTCGACCGCCATTCGCTCCAGCCCTTTAAAGCCGGCCGCGTATTCATACGCGTCCATGGCACGCATCTCTTTTCCCGTAGCGGAGATGCCCCAGTCGTTGTCCTGCACAAGGTAGAGAATCGGCAGCTTTTTCAAGACGGCCATCTGAAATGCTTCGGCCACCTCACCTTCCGTCACCGATCCATCGCCGAGCGAGCATATCACGACCGGGTTCTCTCCCTTCGTCAGCCCCTGGGACTCCAGGTAAGCAAGGCCGTGTGCCATACCTGTTGCCGGTATGGCCTGCATACCTGTGGCTGAGCTTTGGTGCGGAATCGTGGCGAAGCCTTCGCGTCTGAGAGATGGGTGGCCATAGTAGGTCCGACCTCCGGAAAACGGATCGTCGGCCTTGGCCATGAGCTGGAGCATGAGCTCATAAGGCTGCAATCCCATGCCCAGGAGGACGGACTCGTCGCGATAATAAAGGGCGGCGTAGTCAAACGGCTTCAGCTGCAAACCCGCTGCGAGCTGGATCGCCTCATGTCCCCGTGAAGTGCTGTGAACATACTTGCTGCAGATCTCGCGGTTTTCATCGTAGGCTTCCGCCATGCGCTTGGCGGTGAACATCAGTTCGTAAGCTTTCAGCAGGATTTCAAGTTCAATTTCAGGACGAGGTTTCTTTCGGGATTTCGCGGTCTCAGCAACAGCCATTTTAGCACTTTTGGTCTCGGCATAAAGATAACGTAATTTTGAATTTCATTCGATTGTTCGCGGTAGCGTAATCATAGAAACGATATTCGTTGCCGTTGTAGATTCAATGATGTTTGTTGCAGGAAATGTCGGAATCAGGCAAAATCACCTTCTATGGATTCGATTACAAAAGAGGACATCAAACAATGGTTGCGCAAGCTGCAAGATGATATTTGTCGCGAGCTTGAAAAAGCGGATGGGAAAGGCACATTCAAAACCGACCCTTGGGAAAGGCCGGGCGGCGGAGGCGGAATCACCAGGGTGCTGACTGGCGGCAACATCATCGAGAAGGGAGGCGTGAATTTTTCAGCCGTGTGGGGTCAAACCCCGGAATCAATGTTGAAAATGCTGCAGATCAAAGACGACATCCACCCGGATTTTTTTGCAACCGGCGTTTCCATTGTTTTACATCCGTGGAGTCCGATGGTACCGATCATCCACATGAACGTCCGGTATTTTGAAATGTCTAACGGAGTGTGGTGGTTCGGCGGCGGCATTGACCTGACTCCGCATTATGTAAACGAAGACGACGCCCGATACTTTCACAGCCGGCTCAAAGCGGTGTGTGACGCGCACGATCCGGCATACTACATCGACTACAAAAAATGGGCGGATGACTATTTTTTCATTCGCCACCGGAATGAGACCCGTGGGATCGGTGGAATCTTCTTCGATTATTTGAAAACCGACGGCAGCCACTCCAAGGAATCCAGGTTCGCGTTCGTTCGCGGTGTCGGTGAATCATTTGCCCCGATCTATACACACCTGATGGCAAAGAACGCACAGGTGCCTTTCAATGAAAAACAAAAAGAATGGCAGTTGCTGCGCCGGGGTCGATATGTCGAATTTAATCTTGTCTGGGACCGTGGCACCAAATTCGGCTTGGAAACAGACGGGCGCACTGAATCGATCTTGATGAGTCTTCCGCCGCACGCGCAGTGGGATTATAACATGAAACCCGCCGCGAACTCGCCAGAGGCCAAAACAATTGCGCTCCTCAGGAAAGGCATTGACTGGATCGTACCACCCCGATAGAAAACATCAGCTCACCACACATAAGTGGCGACCGCGCCGCCGGCAAGCGATGTTTGAAACGATCGCTGACCGTCGTCAACGCTGAAGGTTTCTTCATCGGAGGACTCATTCAAGACAATGAGAACCCTTCGTTTCGAAGGAGTCATAAAAGCGACGTTTGGCAGCGGAGCGTTTGAGCTGCTACCGACTCGCACCGATCCCGGCCTCACAAATTTTGATGCCTGCGCGATCACGTAATAGGATACGTTTCGTGTTACGGAATCACCGATTGTGAGCGCGCCCTGGCAAATCGTACAACCACCGTCGTCGGTGTGGGGATTGAACTGCGGGTCCGCGGCCAGGTTCCATTCGAGCACGTTGCGGCTCCAGTTTCGCATTGCGCCGATAATGAGGTTTTTCGTATGCCATTGCAAGTCTCCGGCAAATTCGCCCTGGCCCGAGGTCCATTGCTCCGTAAAATAAATATTCTTGTCAGGGTGCGCGGCTCGCACTTTCGACAATGCTTCAATTTCACCCAGGTACAGGTGGAATGCGGAACCATCGACGAATTGCCTAGCCTCTGCGTCGTCAAGGATTGCGATCGGATATTCGGGATGGTCACAGTTGTGGTCAAATATGACGATGCGCGTATTCAACCCTGCATTCCTGAGCGCAGGGCCCAGGTGCCGTTTAATAAAAAAAGCTTGCTCCGCTGCCGTCATGACCATGCTTGGCGTGTTGTTGGGATTTTCCGGCTCATTCTGGATCGTCACAGCATCGATCCTGACGCCTTCGGCGGCCATCTCTTGTATGTACCGGACAAAGTAATTGGCGTAAGCTCCAAAAAATTCCGGCTTAAGACTTCCACCCTTTACTTTGTTGTTCGTTTTCATCCAGGCGGGGGCAGACCAGGGGCTAGCCATGATTTTGAGGTCCGGTGCGAGGGCGAGAATTTCTTTGATAACCGGGATGAGGTACCTTCGGTCTTCGTCGATCGAAAAGCCTTCCAGCAACTCGGGATTCCCGTGAGGTTTTTTATCCATGTAGCTGAAAACGTGATCGTCGAGGTCGGACGCCCCGATGCTGATGCGCAAGTAGCTTACGCCGATGTTGCGGCCTGTATCAAGAAATAACTCATGCAAGAGGGCCGACCGCGTTTTCGCGCCTAGCTTCTCGCTGATCAGGTACGCGCTTCCGCCTGTCAATGCATATCCAAATCCATCCACCGTTTGAAATCGCTGCGATGTATCTACGCGGATAACGGGTTCTCCAGCGGACGCGCCCCCGGGCGAAATCCAATCGAATTTCTTTTTTCGAAGAGCGAAGAGCGATCAGCGGTGGTAACCCAGGCCTCCACAGCAGCGTCCGGTTCCACCCGTTGAATGACCTGGCTGCAGCCAGCAAGGACAGCGAGGGCGATCGCCCCGATTGAATAAGATTTGTTCATCGTATTGCCACAACTTTGGCGGCGGAAATTAAGGCGTATCCGCCCGTTTTACAACAGAATTGATAAGGGAACTTCTTCCGCCAACGCTGGGGGAACCGTATGTTTTTCCACCTCTTTTTAGTAACTTATCCAACCGACCTGAAGGTTTTTATGATATCCCATTCCCGCTGCTTTTTCATCGTGCTGATCGCATTTGGGATGCTGCACATCTCTTCATCGTGCTTGGGTCAACGCGAGCGGTTGCAGGCACAAGCGGATTCGCTGAAACAACTCGCAGAAAACATCGCGCCGGACACGGCAAAATTTCAGGTGTACGAAGCCCTTGCGTCCGTCCTCCTTGGTCTGGATGAGATCGACTCGGCGCGCCGCGTTGCCGAGCGGGCGTTCCTGCTGGTAGCCAGAAACGAAAATCCCGAAGTGCGCATCCGCGGGCTCTTTCTTCTTGCGGCGTGCCTTGGCAACTATGGCACACGTCAATACGAAAAGTCCCTCGCTTACGCCCACGAAGGCGCGGCCATCGCAGAAGAACACCAGTTATACGATCTGATTCACGATGCATATTCGATGATATTGAACCTGTACTTCTATTCCGGTGATTTTGCCCGCGCGATGGAGATCAGCAAGAAGGGGCTGGAGGCGGCCGAGAAACATCGTGATTCCAGGCGGATTTCGCAATACCACAACCTATTCGGATTTATTTACCTGCGGCAGGGAAACTACCAGGAGGCCTACCGGTACTTCATCATTTATTCGAAAATGTCGCGCGACCACGGTGATAGTATGAAGGTTGCGGACAGCTACAATTGTCTTGGAGAAGTGTGGATGGCAAGAAGGGAATATCAACGCGCCCTTGCATTACACCTACGGGCATGGCAAATATACCGGGACGCACATGCCCGCAAACTCACATTTAAGGTCGACCAACTCGCCTACACGGCATTCATGATCTCACATGCTTACCGCATGCTGGGCGACTTTGAGAAAGCGCTTAGGTACACCGAGGCCGGTTTCGCCTACAACCGAACTATACCGCCCAATGAATACGACCTCGTCAACTA
>DASPNN010000608.1:0-3237 GCA_035626495.1 Chryseosolibacter sp. | reverse complement strand
CGCCTGCCTGTCGCCCTCATGATCCTTGAACAGGCGACCCTCCTTCAAAGAGATCCCCATGGTTTCGAAATAACCGGCATCCACCGACAATTGATCCACTTCGTAGTCGCGATCCGGAAACTCCACAAGGACGGTCGCGTGGCTGCGCCCAACGTGGTGGGTACCACCTGAGATGGCGACCACATCGGGATGTTGTGCCATCATGTCGCGGAGCTTTTCGTAAGAGGATCGGTCGGGGACGCTGGTAAATAAAGTCTCGCGGTTATTATAACCCCAGGGACGTTCGGCGAGGTAGCTCCTGTTTTGCGTGAACATGATCGACGTTGTGATGAAAATGCAGGCCATAATAAGCTGGAAACCCAAAAATATCTTCATCAACGGGCTTTTTCTCCCAAACATCACCGACCCCTTTAGAATGTTTACGACCTGAAAGCGAGAAATGTAGATGGAAGGATAAATTCCCGATGCAATGCTGGTGACCAGCAGGATGGCGGGAAGGAATATCCACAGGTTCTTGTCGGCCAGCGTAAAGTCCATGTCGAAATTCCAAAGCATCTCAAAGCCGGGAATAAAAAAGGTGTAAGCGAAGACCACTCCGGTCAACAGGGCAAAAAACGTCAGAACAACATTTTCCGCCAGGAACTGAACAATCACAACCCTGCGTGTGGCTCCAATGGATTTGCGGATTCCGATCTCCTTCAGGCGTTTCGCGGCGGTGACAATGGCAATGTTGATATAGTTGAAACATGCGAGCACGAGCATGAAGAATGCGATGCCCACCATGAACATGATTGAAATGTAATTCGATTTTGAGCTGCGCGAAATGTCATCGCGAATATACTCCGACTGTTCATGCAAGGTGGCCAATGGCTCAAACGAGAACGAGTCGATGGCCCAGTCATCTGCTGCTGCCTTGTTTTGGATGATTTTGTATTTTTCCATACCCTTTTCGATGGTCTTGATTCGGGATGGATCAGCCTGGATGAAGGTTGCGTTGATAAACGCGTTCCAGTCATGGTGGTCGTACCCCGGGTCGGTGGTGCGGACGTTTTCAAAATTGATGAGGAAGTCGAATGCGATCGTGCGCGCCTTCGGGAATTCCCTTGCAACGCCCGTAACCTTGAACGCCTTGCTCTGGTCCTTGCCGTAAATCATCGTGATCGTCTGGCCGACCGGGTTGTCGTCACCGAAATATTTGACGGACATGTTCTCGCTGAGGACGATACTGTTGACGTCTTTGAGCGAGCTTTCCGTGCCCCACTTGAGCGGAAAGGTGAACATTTCCAGGAATTCAGGGTCCACGCAACGGACACGCTCATGAAAGACGTGATCCCCATACTTCATCACTACATTCCTGTCTTCAACGCGACAGACTTTCTGGATATGGACGAAGTCCGCCCTCATCATTTCACCTACCGGGCGCGGTGTCGTGCCGTATCGCTGCAGGGATCCATCGCGGTTTGCCGAAAATGTCACGAGGTGCACGTCATTCTTATGTTCATGGAACTGGTCGGTGCTGTATGTCCATCGGGCGAAGCCATAGCCAAATACAGCCAGACCAATCGCCACGGCTAAACCAAATACATTGATGAATGAGTTTACAGGGTTCTTCATCAAACCTCGCATCGAAACCTTAAAGTAGTTCTTGAACATTGGGTAGTGATTTAGTCGTTGAAGTATTTCGAGATTCCGGACCAAAAGCGGCCTGAGCAACCGTATCATTTCCCAGGTATACATCCGTTTGGCCTGTTTGACCGGCACATGCTCGAGGTTGTCGTAGAAGATCTCTTCCATGTCTCCTTCGATCTCTTCGAGGTATTCTTTCTTGATAAAGAACCGAAGAAATTTCAGGGGCCATCCCGGCGGTCTTATTTCCTGGCGGGAGTTCATATGAGTTTCAGTTCGTGTGCGAGCGTTGGAATCGTGTTCCACAAACCGGCGCGTATTTCGCGCAGCTCAGCCAGCACGCGGTGGGCGTACGGTGTTGCCGCGTATATCCGCTTGCGCTTCCCACCTCTTTTTTGAGTGGCTTCACCAAACTTCGAGGTGAGAAATCCTTTTTCTTCCATCCGCTTGAGCGCCGATTGGATCGAGCCCACGCTCAGTCTCTCCTTCAGTCGTTCTTCAAGCTCACGCTTGATCTCGACTCCATACGCATCTTGCTGTAAGGACGCAACGGTGAGCAAAACCAACTCTTCGAACTCGCCAAGCTTAGTTTTCTTCATACGTTTGATATTAATCGTAATTGCAGTAAATATAGTTACAATATTTTAATCGCAATTGCAGTTTTTATGGATAAATTATTATAAGTGCTTGATGGACAGCATATCTCGTGAATACTCAGTCGCATACGGTGGGCGGTTTCACCCACAAACACGTGGTTTCGAACGGAGCGCAAGGCACCGTATCACGGAATTCAAAATGGTGCTGAGTCTGGTACTATGCAACGTCAGGCGGATCAGAAATAAAACTCCAGACACAACTGTGACACAAACTTGCCACTATCCATATCGCTGCGGCCGTGTCTTTGTGTGAATCCTGGAGTTCAATACAGAGAGCGTCAATTCGAAAAGCATCATCACGACCTCGCGGCGAAGACCTTATCATCCAGGAAAACAAAATTCAGATTCATGCGGCGTCACTGGCGCTTCACAAACCTCATCGGCCTTTCTCCTTCAACTGTTAATGTGTAAATGCCGGGACCAAGACCGGCCAACTCGAGTGTGTAATCCGCCAATGTGCCGGAAGAAATTATTCTGCCTGTGCTGTCAAGGATACTGAAACGGTTTCCGATCAGATTTTTAGAAGGGTAAATGCTCAACACGCGATCCGTCGGGCTTGGCCCAAACGTAGTTTCATCGTACAACCCGGTCTCAAAAAAGACAGAGGCATAAGGAGCGGTTTGGCTCACGCACCTGATATGAACCCTCACTTCATACCGCGTGCCGGGTCTCAAGTCAGACAGCGACATGCTCGTCGAAGGTGTTTGCCGCGTTTTCCAGTTGTTGCTGCCCGCGATGGAATAATCGATAAAATAAGGCATCGCACCGAAGTCATCGTCCCACGAAAGCTCGGCGGTCGTGCGGGTTATCGCGTCGACGGACAAATCAAAAGGCGCGTAGCAAATTGTGCTAAACGTAGTCGAGGTATAGGCTTCGGTTCCAATGCAATGCGGAGCGACGCTCGCGGTGTACTCAGTACCGGGACTAAGGCCATCCAGGGCGAGGGACGTCGACT
>DASPNN010000607.1:0-4590 GCA_035626495.1 Chryseosolibacter sp. | reverse complement strand
GTCCAGTTGACGTACTTCGTATGTATAGTTCAGTTCTTTCCCCAGGAACTGCGCTGTAAACAGGATGCGCGACCCCGGCTGTATAGGCTTGGGGGTTTCCCACCTCACGGATTTGATGTTCTCATACCATTCCGGCGCCCGGTCGGGGTCACAGGCAAAGGCCGCTACTTCGCCGGCCGGTGCATGGATGATAATGTCGGTTGTTACATCGACCATAATGCGGTTGTAATATTCAAATCCTCGTCCAACTGCGGGAATGGTTTTATTGCCAATGCACCTGAAGTTAGGAAAATTATCTCATGATACGTGATTACGAACAATATGGAACGCCGGCGAAACACATGTTGAAAAAAATAGCAGCTGAGCTCAATGCGCCGGAAGATTTGCTTCAGGCCGTATGGATAACCCGGTCTGTTTTCATGGCGATTCGCGACGTGATTTCCCTCGACGATTCGGTAAAATTAATTGAACGCCTGCCGGAGGACATCAGGATGTTGTATACCGACGGTTGGGATCGCTCCATATCCCGGAAGCGTTATGAAACGGCGGAAAACTTCTACAACGCCGTCCGGAATCACTCGGAAACGTTGCCGCTCGACTTTTTTGACGATACCCAGACCCGACAGGTAATTCAGGCGGTCTTTAAAGTGCTCAGAACGACCGTGGATGCCGAACTCCTCGATGAGATCAAAGATCAACTGCCCTCGGCCCTTGCCGCAAGCGTGTAAGGCACCGGAGATAAAAGACCGAAGTGGAACAGAATGCATTGCTGGTCACAGGGTCTTTATATATCTTGCTTTCACTGAACCGACTCTTTTGAAAAAGCGCGCGCTGATCTTCGACCTCGATAATACCATCTTTCCCGTAACGTCTATCGGAGGCGAACTTTTTCGACCTTTGTTCGACATGCTCCGCAGGGGAGGCATGGATGAGAAGAGGATGAAACTCATCGAGCAAGACGTGATGCGAAAGCCGTTTCAATGGGTCGCTGCGCGATACAGCATCGGACAAGATCTTGCGAGTAATTCTGCTGAGCTTCTCAAGACCCTGGAATACAACGGTGCCATCGAGCCGTTCGCAGATTTTGCGCAGATCCGCGCCTGCGCTTGCGATAAATTTATCGTGACCATGGGCTTTCGCAAAATGCAGCTGAGCAAGATCCGATCGCTCGAATTGGAAAAGGATTTCAAAGAGATTTTTATCATTGACCCGACGGTAACGAAAAAAACTAAAAAGGATGTTTTCCAAGGTATTCTTGATAAATTTGGATACAGTGTGGCCGAGTCACTCGTTATCGGCGATGATCGGGATTCAGAAATAGAGGCAGCCATCACGTTGGGTATTGATTCAGTGCTGTATGACAAGGAGAACGTGCAACGCGACGACGGGGCCACTTTCCGGATAACCTCATACGAGCAACTCATGCCGTCACTGGAGTGTAACGGCAAATCATAACCGCCTATTACAACAATCGATAAATGAAGCAGCCGATGCGAATTTCCTTTGTTATTATTTTACTCATTCTCGTTGTGGGCTGCGAACGCCGCGCGCAATCGAATTTGCCCGCCGAAACCGTTGACGCCGCGGGGACATGGATCAAGCTGTTTAACGGCAAAGACCTGGAGGCCTGGAGCGTGAAGATCCGCGGCCATGAGCTGAACGACAATTTTGCAAACACCTTCCGTGTGGAAGACGGTGTGATGAAAGTTGCCTATGATGGTTATTCAAAATTTGAAGACACTTTCGGTCACATTTTTTATAAAGACAAGTTTTCATACTACCTGCTGAACCTTGAATATCGTTTTGTCGGTCAACAGGCCCCCGAAGGACCAGGTTGGGCATTCCGCAACAGCGGGGCCATGCTGCATTGCCAGGATCCGAAAACAATGGGCAAGGACCAGGATTTTCCAATCTCGATCGAAGTTCAGTTGCTGGGAGGCAACGGTAAGGATGAGCGTACAACAGCAAACCTTTGCACCCCCGGAACAAATGTTGTCATGAACGGAAACCTGGTGACTGACCATTGTATCTCCTCCAGTTCAAAAACCTTTCACGGCGACGATTGGGTGAACGTAAAGGTTCTCGTCCTCGGCGATTCGGTCGTCAGACACATCGTTCAGGGAGACGTCGTGCTTGAATACACCCATCCGCAAGTGGGTGATGGAAATGTTTCGGGTCACGATCCGGCCGTCAAAAAAGACGGTGCCCCGCTCACCGAAGGTTACATTTCACTCCAAAGTGAAAGCCATCCCGTGGAATTCAGAACGGTAGAACTTCTAAACCTGGCACCTTATGCAGATGACCCGAACAAGCTCGCCGGGATCCTTCAGAAATTGGGCGTTCGCTAGAATCGGATCGCTCTACCTGCTGATGACCTGATAAGCCTTTTGTCCGTTGACCTCGGTTTGGCGAATCACACGCGCCTGTTGAAGTTCAGAGAGGTATTGATTGATTTGCTGTTCGTGGGTCTGGCCGAGGTGATTCAAGATATCCTGGAATGTTTTGACGTCATTCGGCGCTTTCCGGAAGTTGGTAATGAAGTTCAGTATGTCGATTTTCTTCATAGGGTTTTGGTTGTAAGCCGTTTATACGGAAAAGCTTGTCATTTGTTCTTTTTGAAACACGTCTGACGTACAACCTCCTGAAAATCAATAATATTCTGGCTGACTTCTACCACATACATCCCGGAGCAAACGTCATCTTTTTCCGACTTCCGCATCGGTAAATGGTGGTTTGAAAATCTTAACCATGAACATCACCCCGCTGCCGGTTGTGCGACGGGCGAGGTTGCCGGCGTAAAGGATTTCGGGTCCGCGTTGACCCAGACGCATACGCTGAACGTATTCTTCCGAAACTTTGCCGTTTCGCCGCTAACGCCGTCAGTGATAATATGAATAATTGCGTGCTGTGTGACTAATCCATCGCTGTGATGTTAACTTCGCAGCGCGGTCATCGTGTTCATTGGTGAAAATTTTTATCCTCAGTTGATGAAGCGAATTACAATAAATGGTCTATCAATCTGGCAGTTTGAATCGTTGATGGCAGACCCGTCCATCCGGCATTTCGTGACCGACCGTAAGTCGGGCGTGAACGGAACGGAGTTTACATTGAGTTTCTCGAGCATTCCTGATAAAGATCTCATCAGGCAGAACCGGGCGATGGTGGCCCGGGTGATGGATACGGATCCGGCGCATTTGTTTTTTCCATCTCAGGTACATCTTACCCGCATTGTTCATGTTACGAAGACCACTACCAAAGAAGAACTGCTGGAAACTGACGCGTTGATCACGTCGACTCCCTGGCTGTGCATCGCCGTGATGTCGGCCGATTGTGTGCCGATTTTGGTCTATGACAAACGCAACAACGCCGTCGGCGCTGTCCACTCCGGCTGGCGTGGTACGGTTGCCAGGATCCTGGAAAAAACACTACAAAAGATGCATCAAACTTTTGGCACGCGTGGACGGGATGTGATCGCTTGCATCGGCCCATCTGTGTGCCAGGAATCCTATGAGGTGGGCGAAGAGGTGGTTGCGGCTGTTGACAACGCCTTCGGAGCCCATAACGAACTTATGATTCGTGAGCCAGATCATAAAGCAAGACTCGATCTTTGGAAAGCAAACATGCTTCAGCTTCTTGAATTCGGCGTGGATCGGAATTCGATCGAGGTCGCGGGATTATGTACGGTGAAGAACAACGACTATTTCTTCTCTGCGCGAAAAGGAGATGCGGGCAGGTTCGCCGCGGGCATTATGCTCGTTGAGCATGGTTAGCTTATCTTGCCCTGATAATTAATCCGGCAGCACCTTTACCATCACATCCTTGTAATAGACCTTGCTCTGTGGGTCGTGGCCCTGCAATGCGAAAGTTCCGCTCGACAGCCGGCCCTCATTGCCCTCGGTATACTCATTGATCACTTTTCCATTCACCAGGACGGTGATTTTTTTTCCTTGTACGATGATGTGCTGCGTAAACCATTCGTTGTCTTTATGAGGAGCCTCTTTGATGTCCTGGACAGCATAGATGCTGGATGTCTTTCGCCAGTCCGTATGCGTTGCGTTGACCTGGACTTCGTAACCTTTGGATGGCCAACCGGTCTCCTGGTATTGGGTGTGAAAGAACATCCCCGAATTTGAGCCTGGTGTTGTCATCACCGTAGCCTTGAACTCGAAGTTCTTGAAATTGTGATTGTTCACCCGGCCCATATAGAACAAATGCGCCCTGTCACCATATACAACGATTCGGCCGTCCTGCACGGAAAACGTCGTGGGGTTTTCACTCGCTTTCCAGCCGTCCAGCGATGAGCCGTCGAACAAGCGTATCCATCCTTCCGAACGCATAGCAGGTTTTTGACACGATACCCCGCCTAGCAAAAGCAGGGTGATGACAGCAATTCCGAGGGCGGCTTTTCGAATCATATGCGCATGTTTTACTCACTAATATACATGTAAATAGCGCGACATGAAACGTCTATCGAGTGAGCGGGTCACAAGTAGCTCAGCCACCACTTTTCACGATGGAGCGTCTTGTAGCGATCATACCACAAGCAAACAGGGAACAGGACGAGCACAACAGCGATCCATACCACGTATA
>DASPNN010000606.1:0-4213 GCA_035626495.1 Chryseosolibacter sp. | reverse complement strand
CGTTAAAGTTGTTCGTGGCAATGATCTCGGGTTTGCCGTCATTATTCAGGTCGCGGATCGTGAGCCTGCTGGAAAAGTGCGTAGCTTCCATCGTAACCACCTGGTCAACTGCAAAAGTCACGTTCGCGCCGGATGTCGTATTTTGAAGGATCTGAACCTCGGCCCGGTTTCCCCCTGAACGCGTCATAATCAGGTCCGGCTTACCGTCTCCCTGCAGGTCTCCGCATACAATGTTATCAGTCGTGTTACCAAGGTTAAGCGCCGGGAGGTTATTCTTGTTGAAATGGCTGAACGACAACGCTCCAGGCGTACCTGTATTCTGAAACACCGAGATATCCGTTGGCGTCGCGAACGGGGTTCCGCTTCGCTTGATCTTTGAGGCGGCCATGTCTGGTTTGCCATCCATGTTGAGATCACACGTACAGATGTCATAAAACTCTTCGGTGGAGCTCAGGGAATAGGCGGAGACGAAATTGGCAGCGCTAAAGGATCCGAGGGGAAAGGAAGGCATAAACTTCTCACCGGACTTGCCGGATAAACCCGAGAGCTTATTCAGTACTTCGATGTTGGCAAACCTGGCTTGAGGGGGCACAACTACAACAATAGAAAAATCAGTGGACTGGATGATCGTACCTTTCACCGATTCGAACCATACTTCGAGATTCGCCGGGTTGGAATCAAATCCGCGTCCCGAGAGCACGATGGTGTCGTTCGGAAAGGTTGACTCCGGTACAATATTCTCAATGACGGGAACTTGAGCGTACACAGTTGCCGTCATCGACAGCAGCAGAAAAAAAAGTAGGGCTCTCATGTCTTCTTTTAATGGTGAACAGTTAACAGCCAGGCATCGCGCAGAATTTTCATCTTCCGGGCCCGATCCCGTTCAGCTCTTGCTTTATTTATATCATCCGTTTTTATTATGTAAACGTACCAGAGACTTTTTTCCGTCAAGTGACCGTAATGGGTGTCAAAACCCAGTTTATCGAGGCCGTCCGAAAAATGCTTGGCATTCGCTTCGGACTTAAACACGCCGCCAATCACATAATCTGAAACATCGAGTTCTTTTGCGTGATTACCTTTTTTATAAAACTCGTGACGCTCAGCGTTCGGGTGCCCCTCTTCCTTATGTTCTTCCGTAGGGTTTTCAGCATGGATCTCGAGCCTGGACAACTGTTCCTGCTCGTGCTCATGATGTCCTTCCACCGGCTGGACATTTTTGTTCATTTCCTGGTTGAACCGCGGATTGTGGGCAACCACGGTGTCTTTTTTAGGCTCGGGTGGTTTGACGACCTCATTCTTGCGCGCCTCGATTCGCTTTTGTACCTCTTCCTGATGCTTTGCCAGCTCTTCCTCGTGCTTTTTCTTCAGCGCTTCGGCATCCGCTTTCTTTTTGGCTTCAGCCTCGGCAAGTTGCTGCTTTTTAAGCTCTTCCTGTCGCTTCTTTTCGGCAAGCTCCTGCTGGGTCGGATGATGTACCGGTTTTTTCTCCTTTTCGCGGTGGGTATCCACAAAGGAATACATCGGAGTGTTCTTTTTATGCACGCCGAACAGCAAATTCAGGCTCACCTCGAAAGTTGGGCTGTTCAGCTGGTTTTCTCCGGAGTTCTTGAGACTGTAAGATGCGCCGATGGCCAGGGTGTTATTCAATTTGATTCCGCCCAGAGCTGAAATACCAAAGTCCTGCTTATAAGATCCGCCAAGCCAGATCACGTGATTGAGGTGCAGGATACCGGCAGCCTCCATCTGGGAAGGCAGCGACGCATTCAGCCTGTAGATCACATAGGGTTCGAAAATATTCTTGTTGTCGTTAAAGTAAAACCGGTTGCTGGCATGGGCCAGGATCGTTTCAAAGGGCTTAACCTCAGAGACTTTGAAGCCGTCTTCACTCAACACAGACGGGGAGAAGATCTGGGGGATGGATGCGCCGATGTGGAAAAAACGCGAGTGAAATGAAACTCCGGCGTTCCCCGCTACAGTGGCGTGGTTGTCGACAACATTGAGCAACGCGTTGTCTGTAAAGTCTCCGAGCTTCTCCATATCCAGGGTGTTCCACGTTCCGCCGCCGGAAATTCCAAACCGGACGAAAGAGTGTTCCTGCACCTTAATATTATAGCCGAAGGTAAACACCAGCGAGGTTTTGCTCAGCAAGCCTCGTTTGTCGTTGGTGACGGCAAACCCGGTGCTTGTGCGCGGGTTGATCGGTGTATGAAGACTGAAATTCGCAATCGAGGGTGCTCCATCAATATCTGCCCATTGTCTCCGATAGATCAGGGACATAGATGTCTTGCCGTCCATTCCGACGTATGAAGGATTAAGGATGTAAGGATTCAGGTAAAATTGAGTGAAGTTTGCCTGATCCTGAGCCTGTAATGAAAAAATGGTGGCCCCCACCAAAAGGGACACTAGCAGGGAACGTTGTATCATTAAAGCAATTATAGAGTCTACAAATGTATAATTTTTTAATGTCATCGATTTTTTAGGCGCAATTCGGACAATAAATATTTAAATTACTATTATTTTTCGAGCTTTAGCTTTAAATTTTTTAAATGGTGCTGGTCCATATACGTCGATATACGAAGCTTTTGGTCCTATTTTTTGCTTTTTTCTCTCCATTTTTTTCCTATGGACAAAAGTACAGTATTGGCGTTAAGGCCGGGCCGCTGATCAACTGGGCGCGCTTCGGCGATCCGGAAGCGCGGGAGGATCTATCCAGCGGTGTAAAACTGGGCTATTCGGCTGGCGTGCTGGTTAGCTTTCCCCTCAAACATGATTTTGACTTCTTCGCTGAGGCGGCATATTCACAAAAAGGGCGGCGGCTTAAGTTTGAACCCGAGGACTGGCTGAACCAGGCTACTTACAAATTCATAGATGTAACGATGCTGCTCCGGAAATCTTACACCTTCCGCCTGGAGAAAAACATTCCGTCCCAGTGGTACATTAATATTGGTCCCGAAATCAGTTACTGGTTGAGCGGAAAAGGTTACGTCACGGTGGAGGGCCCCAACTATCCCTACAAGATGGTATTTGAAGACAACCCGGAAACCAGCTCCTATACGACTATGTATATGAAGGATGCAAACCGGTTTCTCTTTGGGCTTGCGCTCGGGGTCGGATTCCGGGCTCCCTTGCTGCGCAGCCAGCACCTCAATACCGAGATCCGGTTTGTCTCCGGTCATACATACCTTGGAAACAAGGACAGCGGCCGGCTTGCCTACCTGAACTATGCCGAGACCGATACTTACAAGATGAACCTCAAGGTGATCAATATCAACGTGTCCTATACGCTCGACTTCGATGTTCAGAAATCACGCAAGGGAAAGAGTACGCTGGACAAAAAGATCAAGTCGAGCAAGCATCGGAGGAGACGTTGATTTCCGAATTTCTAATTTCTCATTCCTAATTTTTTTGTGGGCTGAGTTTGCGGGTTGTCGCAGGTCGTCGCCCCCGAGTACTCGGGGGCCACAAGACAATAAGCGCAATCATGATAAGACAAGACAATGGCGCGCATTGAAAAGCAGTTAAGACGAGAACTGCAGTCGCGTTTGTCTGATGCTTTGTTCGTAGAGGTCGAGCATCATGCCGTCTTTCAGGCCAACTTCGGGAACGATGATGCTCGTTGCGTGAGCCCACTCCATAACCTGAATATAGATATTGCTGGCGGGAATGATCACGTCAGCGCGGTCGGGGTTCATTTGCAGCTTGTAGACACGTTCGTCGAGTGAAAATCGTGAGATCTCGTCGCGCATCTCCTTTACCTTCTTCAGCGACATGGCCCGTCCCGCTTTGACGCGTGCGAGCTCAAAGATCTTGCTGATGTTTCCGCCCGTTCCCACAGCGGTGACTTTTCCGAATTCCTTCTTGATGTTTTCTTTCACCCAGTGCTCCATGTCCTGCCACATCACCGGCGAATCGTGATGCTCCAGTACCCGTACCGAGCCGATCCTGAAAGAGCGGGTCTTGATCTTGTTGCCGCGGGTGTAAAGGTTCAGCTCCGTGCTGCCACCGCCCACGTCGATGTGGAGATAAGTCTTGTCGGTCAGATATGAGCTGATTGCTTTGTTGATCAATTCGGCCTCGCGGATGCCGTCGATGATGTGAATGGTGATCCCAAGCTCTTCCAGGACCCGGTCGGCGAGTTGCTGGCCGTTTTCTGCTTCGCGCATCGCCGACGTAGCACAAAACATATGATCCTGAACCTCATAAAGCTCGACGA
>DASPNN010000605.1:0-2951 GCA_035626495.1 Chryseosolibacter sp. | reverse complement strand
ATGTAGTCCGGAAGAAACATATATTCGTGCGGCGCCGCGCGCTTGTCCATAGGAAGACCAAGGCAAATGTCGATACCGAGATCGCCCCACGGTTGATAGTCGAGGTAAAGGTCGGTGAGTTCACGAATCGTGTAATCCGTTTGTATGTAGGAGCCGTCAAATCTGACTGAGTCGCCGAGTACTTTCTGCGTCACGTCCCGGATACGCGTGGCGCAGTTGTCGTAAAAGTAGTCATACAGGTAAGTCGCATTTTCGGGTTTTGCATTTTCTTCGAGAAAGTCAAAGAACGCCTGCTTCTGACCCTGGTCGAGGTTCAGCACCTGCTGGTGGATGAAGCGATTAAAGTAAATGTACTCGTATTCGAAGTTCGGATAAGGGTAGGCTGCGAGCTTGTAGTAATTCTGACCACGGGCAAAGTTGAGGTAAAAATTTTTTCGCCTGAAATCGAAAACCCCATAATTGTACACCTGGTCGATGCCGTTGACAGGATCTTCGATCCGGAATGCGCTGTGGCCGAATGCAGTATAGAGTACCCGTTGACCCGGTCCGCATGTAATGACCGAAACACGTGCACGCTCCGACAAGGTTTGCCCTTGTGAGAGAAACGGAATCAATGAAATCAGGATCAGAAAGTTTCGCATAGACAACCGGCAATGATCCCGAAAGATAATTGATTCACAAATACTCTGCCCCGTCATTATTAACAAGTATCTTGCAGTATGAGCCGCGGATTTGCCGATACCGCCAATTTTCTTTCGAAAACGACTTTGGTCCGCGCTTCCAACGCCGCCAGGATTCTATTCAGCTACCATCGGGCCCGTATCACCGGCGTACCACGGATTCTCGGGCTGCCGATCAGCATTTCCATAGAGCCTACAACTTCATGCAACCTCCGATGCCCCGAGTGCCCGAGTGGCCTGCGCTCTTTTACCCGGCCCACCGGGATGTTGGAGCACGGGTTGTTTAAGTACACCATCGATCAACTTGCGGCGACACTTAGCTACCTGACCTTTTACTTTCAGGGCGAGCCTTTTCTTCATCCACGTTTCCTGGATATGGTTGGCTACGCCTCGGCGAGGAAAATTTACACTTCCACTTCCACGAATGCACATTTCCTGAAAGAAGAGGTGGCTGAGGCTACTGTACGCTCGGGCCTTGACCGGTTGATTATCTCAATCGATGGAGTTTCGCAGGAGACGTACGAAGCCTACCGGATCGGCGGCAGCTTGGACAAAGTTATCGAAGGGACTAAAAACATTGTCAAGTGGAAAAAGAAACTCAGGTCGAACACCCCGCATATTATTTTTCAGTTCCTCGTAGTCAGGCCGAACGAACATCAGGTTCCTCTGGTCTACAAATTGGCGGACGACCTTGGGGTCGACCAGGTGGTTTTGAAAACCGCACAGATTTACGACTACATGAACGGGTCCGCGCTTATCCCTACCGTTGACGAATATTCCCGCTACCAGCGAAATCCGGACGGCACCTATTCGATCAAAAATCAACTCCTCAATCACTGCTGGAAAATGTGGCACAGTTGTGTGATCACCTGGGATGGAAAAGTGGTGCCTTGCTGTTTCGATAAAGATGCCAGGTTTGTGATGGGTGATCTTGGCCAGCAGTCGTTCAGTGAGATCTGGAATGCACAAACCTACAGGGAGTTCAGACAGTCGCTGCTGCGCTCAAGGTCGGAGATTGAAATGTGCCGGAATTGCACGGAAGGGACGCGCGTTTCGGTTTAGAGGCCCTTTTCCCGGATTTTTTGCGCAATTGCTTCCAGATCAACAGCGCCGCACTTGCCGCATCCGGTGTCACACCCCTGCTTCGTCCTGAAAGCTTTGTACGCAATCCGCGCCAGATAGAACACTGACGCTGCAAAGGCGAGCAAGACCACGATTTGCTGGAACATGTAGCAAATTTACAAGCCGAGGTGATGTTTGCAGTCGGCGCAGGGGATTTTTATTTCCGTCCGTTTTCGGGCAATGGTGAACGCTTTTTGAACAAGCGACAGGTCCGTGGATGATGTTTTCACGCGATTTGGAAGCATTGATCGACATGGCATCGCAATTGACAAAGAAGGGCAAAACTGTATAAATGCTGAAAAATTATTTCAAAACGGCGCTTCGGAACATTCTTCGGCAGAAGGCCAGCACATTCATAAACGTATCGGGCCTGACCCTTGGAATTACATGCAGCCTTGTCCTTTTTCTCATGGTCCGTCACATGTCTACTTTCGACGCTTATCACACCAACCGCGACAGGATATATCGCGTCGTGACAGAATCAGACGGCAACAGCGGCAGATTCTACACCCCGGGCGTCCCTTCAGTTTTGCCCGAAGCGTTTAAAGAAGATTTTCACGAAGCGGAAGAGGTAACATTTTTGTCATACAGGTCAGGGGCCATGGTAACGATTCCAGAGGACGGGCAAATGCCGCGGAAATTCAAGGAGGACGCGGGGGTGGTCTTTGGGCAGCCAAACTTTTTCAAAATTTTCGATCGAAAAATCCTCTCAGGTAGTGCGGAGAAGGGACTGGACGATCCAGGGGAAGCAATTATTTCCGAGTCGCTTGCGAAGAAATATTTTCCCAACGAAGAGGCTATTGGCAAAGTTGTTAAGTTCGACACCGTCGAGTACAAGATCACGGCAGTCATGGAAGACCATCCGTTAACTACGGATTTCCCGTTCACGCTCATGCTTTCATACATCACGATCAAAAAATCGGGCGATGCAAGCAAATGGGGCAGTATCTGGAGTGATGAGCAGTGTTATGTGCTCTTGAAGGACCAGGCAGCCGCTCAAGCGATCGCGTCGCGCATGCCAGCGTTTGTTGAAAAACATCTCGGCTCCAATAATTATGAAAAGCAAACGTGGACGCTACAGCCACTTTCGGAGATTCATTTTGACGACCGGTATGGGACGTTTACGTACAGCACCGCTCCCAAGGCAAC
>DASPNN010000604.1:0-3044 GCA_035626495.1 Chryseosolibacter sp. | reverse complement strand
GCAGTTCCCGTACTCTCTGCCCGGGCAGTCCGCCCGATCCGGTGAATATAGTCTTCGGCATCGTGCGGCGTGTCGAAGTTGATAACGAGGCCGATGCCATCGACATCAATACCACGCGCAAGAATATCGGTCCCAACCAGCACCTGTACCTGGCGGTTCTTGAACTGGTTCAGGATCGATTCACGTTCGATCTGCTCAAGGTCAGAATGAAAGGGTTTTACATTGAGGCCCTGCCTGGAAAGATCGCTGCCCAGTCTTTTCACATTTTCTTTCGAGTTCGAAAAGATGATGACGCTGTCTGAATTTTGTTTGTGTATCAGGTTTTTCAGTAAACCGATTTTTTGGTGATCGTACACCATGTAGGCTTGTTGCAAAATTCCATCCGCAGGCTTCGATATCGCCACGCTCACTTCTTCCGGCGCGATAAGGATACGGGTCGCGAGCGTGCGGATCTTGGGCGGCATTGTTGCCGAGAAAAGCAGTGTTTGCCGTTTTACGGGGAGGTGGCGGATGATACTGACAATGTCGTCATAAAAACCCATATCGAGCATACGGTCAGCCTCGTCAAGCACCAGATGCTGCAGGTGGCTGAAATTGATTCTCCCCGAAGCGAGAAATGAGATCAAACGACCGGGTGTCGCAATGATGATGTCGGCACCTTCTTCAATCGCTTTTCGCTGCTGGTCCCAGGTAGCTCCATCATTGCCACCGAAGATCGATCGTGAACTCACGTTTAGAAAATAGCCCAGGCCCTCAACCTGCTGGTCGATTTGTTGTGCAAGTTCCCGGGTGGGCGCAATGATCAGGGTGTTCAAGTGCCGGTTCTCCGTGCGGCTGATCTTGTCAAGAATGGGAAGTATATACGCGGCAGTTTTGCCGGTGCCCGTTTGAGCACATGCGATTACATCCTTATTCTGGAGAATGAGAGGTATCGTCTGTTGCTGAATCGGCGTGGGCTTGTCGTAGCCCATTGAGTCCAGGCCTTCGACAAGCCTTGGATCAAAGTTAAAGTCCTTAAAAGTCACTATTCGTCAAAAAAATGATGATAAAAAATTGAGGCATTTGCTCAAAGATACAAAGATTTCGATTGAATCATAAATGCACTCCTATAACCCTGCAGAACGGTAAATAGTTGCAGGCCGCGACCATTGGGGAAGGCCCTGCCGATTTCAGCGAGGATCGGGTGAAAAAAACATGAATTGACGGTCGCAGCGTCAGTAACGATAAGGGGTTAAACTCCGCAAAAAGCATTGAACCCTCCGTCTACCGGAATGGTGACACCCGTGACAAAGCGGGAGGAATCCGAACATAGCCAGATGAGTGTGCCGACAAGCTCCTCTGGGTCACCGAACCGGTTGAATGGTGTGTGACTTATTGCGGATTGCCCTCTCGCTGTATAGCTGCCGTCCGGATTGGTGAGCAGCGACCTGTTTTGCTCTGTAAGAAAGTATCCCGGCGCAATCCCGTTCACTCGGATTCCTTCTCCGAATTTTCTGGCCATCTCGACGGCGAGCCACTCGGTGAAATTCTTGATCGCTGACTTGGCGGCCGAATATCCAACTACCCTTGTGATTGGACGAAATGACGCCATGGATGCAATGTTGATAATCACTCCTGCCTTTCTCTTCGCCATGTCGTGGCAAAACACTTTTGTTGGAAGCACCGTACCATCCAGGTTGAGCTCGACGACTTTGCCGAACTCGGTCATGTCAAGATCGAAAAAGGTCTTGTCCGGAGGGATGACCGCGCCGGGCAGGTTCCCTCCGGCGGCGTTAACAAGTATATCGATGCGGCCAAAACGGTCGAGGATCTTATCGTTGGCGGACAACAGCTCGTTTCCATTCAGCACATCCGCCTGTATGAACACACAAGAGCCGCCACCAGCGTTGACAAGGTTTTCGATTTCGGCACCCGCCTCTTTGCGCCGGCCAATCACAACGGTCTTAGCCCCCGCCCTGGCAAGCCCGAGCGTCATTGCACTGCCAAGCACGCCCGTGCCTCCTGTAATCACTGCTACTTTTCCTTCTACACTGAATTGATCCAGTTTCGTCATATGAATTTATCGCGTTTAAAATAATATCAGACAAACGTAGGACGTGAAAGGTAAGCCCCTTCCCTGATTCAACACAACTTTTAATGGGACTGCGCGATTGCGTTAATATCTAAATGGTTTGCCCGCCGCCATGATTTCCTGGGTTTTTTCATCAAACCATACTTTCGCACCGGTACGCGCCGCCGCATTAGCCATCATACATGCGATTGAGTGGGAATACCCGGCATCAACCGGCGCGTTGGTTTCTTTGCGGCTGCGGACACATTCCATCCAGTTAAGCATGTGGTTGGATGTCGTCACGTCACCCCCTGTGTTTGCGGCAGACACCGTCCTGACGGTCGTATCGGCAAGGCTCACCTCGGGAAGCAGGTTGGGCTTCATGTTCATAGCGACCGCGAAATTTTCTCGAAGTCCACCCGCAGGAGTAACCATATTGGTATTCAAGTTCAGCTCGCCGCCGTTGGAAAAGTAGATTTCTTTCGGGTTTTCGTCGCCGTTATGCATCCGGGAAGAGAATGTCACCTGAAACCCGGACTTTACATCATCCTGCGGTCCATAGTCAAAGACGGCCGTCATTGTATCCCAGTTTTCGCGTCCGTCCTTCCAAACGTAAACACCTCCGTTGGCCACAGCCGTCCGGGGGTACTTCAATCCCGTGAACCAGTGCACTGTGTCGATCTGGTGACTCATCCACTGCCCAGGCAAGCCCGATGAATAAGGCCAGAACAATCTGTATTCAAGATGCTTTCTCGCATTGAACGGTTCGGTTGGCCGGTTCATGATAAAGCGTCTCCAGTCTGTATCTTCCTGCCGCATTTTTTCGACGAGCTGCGGTCTGCGCCAACGACCTGGCTGGTTAACATTCCACGTCAGTTCCACCATAGTGACGGCGCCGAATTTTCCGCTCTTGATGAAGTCGGCGGCCGCATGATAATTCTGACCGCTGCGGCGTTGCGACCCGATCTGGATGATCTTTTTCGACGCTTTGATG
>DASPNN010000603.1:0-2267 GCA_035626495.1 Chryseosolibacter sp. | reverse complement strand
CGAATTTCGACGATCCGTCCATCCTGCCGGTGACCGTAAGAAGATACTTATCCATCAACGAGTAGTTCACGCGCCCGAAGTAAGAGTTGAAAGAAAATCTCGCCCGACCGGAGCTGACGGGTGGAGAATCCACGGCGAAATCCTGGGCACCCCCGATGTTGTTGGTTTGAAAAAAGTCGCTGATAAAATTCCGCGAGCTTGCCTGGAAAAAGTAAATGCTTGTCTGTTGTGAGGAAACCCCGGCCATCGCGGTCAGCGAGTGAATGTCTGCAAACCGCTTCATGTAAGTGAGGTAATTTTCAAACGACCAGAAAGTTTCCTGGTCATTCCGCACGCGCGCAGTTCCCCGCTCATTGGCGGAATTTACATATGTCGGCGTCTGTGGAGCGGGTCTTCCATTATAGCGTTTTCGGTCGCGATCCAGGATGTTGATGCCTACCGTTGAACGCAATTCCAGGCCTTCGGCAAGCTTGATGTTCGCATAAGTATTCCCGAGAATATTCTGGCTGTTTAGCAGGTAAGTGTTTTTAAGAATCTGGTCCACGGGATTCTGCCCACCTTCGATGGACGGCGAGTAATTCTTATTGTGTGAGTATATGCCATTTGGATAACGGACAGGAAGGATCGGCAACGCTTCAGTGATCATGCGAACAACGTTAAGCCCGCCGGTGCCGAAATCGACAATATTTTCCTGCTGATTATTATACCCGAGGGCGCCTCCGATCTTAAGCCATGATTTCACCTGGCTATCCATCACGAAACGCGCGGAGTAACGTTTGAGGTACGAGTTGAGCAGCAGCCCATTGTCATCGCGGAACCCGAGAAACACACCGTAGCTGTTGTCGGCGTTCCCACCGGTGATCGATATCTGATGATTTTGCGAAAGCTTGTTTTGCGTCGACTCTTTCAACCAGTCTGTGTCGTAGATCGGGTCGCCGTTGGCATCGAAAAGCGAATACACACCGATGTCTGTCAGGGCCGCGCGTGCAAGCTGCGGGTCCTGTCTTCCCGAAGAGTGGGAACCTGTGCCATTGGGTCCTCCCGTAGGATTCCAGCCGGCGGGATCGTACACTTTGATGTTATCCCATCCGAGCTGTTCTACTTCGAGGAATTCGCGGGCATTCAACATTTCCACGCGATTCGGACCAATGGTAGGCACGCTCAATTGCATGTCATAGGTAAGCTTGGGACCGGCGGTATTGCCGCGTTTCGTCGTAATGATGATGACCCCGTTTGCGCCTCGCGCGCCATAGATCGCGGTGGAAGACGCATCCTTCAATACTTCGATTGATGCGATGTCGGAAGGGTTGATGTTGTCGATGGCATTGTTCAATGCATACGACCCATCGGTCTGCGTCCCAACCGGCATGATCACGCCATCCACAACATAGAGGGGATTGTTGGAAGTGCTGATCGAGCTGAAGCCGCGAATTCTGACATTCGATTGTCCCCCCGGCCGGCCCGAGTTCACATTCACGGCCACGCCGGCAATTCTTCCGGCAAGGGCCTGCGACACCGAAGGCGCCTGGCGCTCCTGGATCTCTTCCGTTTTCACGGTTCCAACGGCACCTGTGAGATCCGATTTCTTTTGTGTACCATATCCGACCACGACCACCTCTTCAAGCATCTGGACGTCGGCCTTGAGCGCGACATTAATCTCATTCATGTTGCCAACGCGTACTTCCCGCAACTCAAACCCGATAAAGCTGAAGATCAGGATCGAATTCTCATCCTCGACATTGATGGCATATTTACCCTGCGCGTCCGTGGCAGTACCATTGGTGGTACCTTTGACGACCACGTTGACTCCCGGCAAAGGAGCGCCGTTTTCATCGGTGACCTGCCCAGCTACGCCGCGCTGGTAAATGGCTTCAGGTATCTCATTTACATCATCGTCCAAGCCGCCCTCGAGTGGGGTCTTGAACAGCGATATGCGCCCGGCAATTACCTGGAACGAAATTCCCCGCGGCGCAAGCAGGCTGCTGAGAAGCTCGCCAAGTTTCTGTCCATCGGATTTAATGGTGACGCGCTCCAATTCGCGCACAATTGAGGGACTGTATGCAAATTTAGTATCCGCTATTTTTTCAAGTTTATTCAGTGCTTCCTTCAATCGAACTTTCTCCACACGAAGCGAAACTTCGGTATCCAGCACACCTTGTGCACTCGAGCCGTTGCTAAGCGCAAACGTGCTGAAGAACACCGCGATCAGGAACTGTCCAACTGAGATTTTCATTATATATAGTATTAAATCATACCATTGCGGCCAA
>DASPNN010000602.1:0-3281 GCA_035626495.1 Chryseosolibacter sp. | reverse complement strand
GTCTGTGGTCCGCGAAAAATTCGAGCCGAAAGCGAAAGGAAAGATCGAGATTGATTTTGTGATCCAGTCGCTCGACAAATTGATCCCCGATCAATATCGCAATCCCGAAAGGGTGAAACCCTGGGGAACCGGTCATGCCGTTTTATGCGCGCGACCCGCGATCAACGAGCCGTTCGTCGTTATCAATGCCGATGACTTTTACGGCAAGGGTTCGTTCGCGTCGGTAGCTCGTTTCTTCCAAAACGACAACTCGGGCGCGCATGCGATGGTAGGCTATACGTTGAAGAATGTGTTGTCAGAGCACGGCAGTGTGTCGCGCGGTGTTGGCGAGACGGACGCAAGCGGTTATCTGAAGTCGGTCGTGGAACGCACGACCATCGTCAAGGAAAACGGCAAGATCATCTCCAAGGAAAAAGACGGCGACCTTGTACTCGACCCACATGCTCCTACGTCTATGAACTTCTGGGGTTTTCAGCCGAGTGTTTTTGACTATGCATCTGCGATGTTTCAGGAGTTTCTAAAGAACAACCACAAGAATATCAAAGCCGAGTTTTTTATTCCCCTGATCGTAAATGAAATGATCCAGAAAAACACCGGCAAGGTAAAAGTACTCGGCGGCGGTGACATCTGGTTCGGTGTTACCTATAAAGAAGATAAGGAAGAAGTCTCACGCAAAATCGCGACACTGATCGAAAAAGGAGATTATCCTGAAAAATTGTGGGCGACCCCTGTCATGCACTAAGCCGATGGCAGAGACCACACAAATGTTTTCGGATGTTTTAAAGCAGTACAATATTTCGGCGGGTGACTTCGAGATCTCGCCGATCGGCTCCGGGTACATTCACCAGACGTACCTGCTGAACGGTGTTCAAAAGCTGGTTCTGCAGCGTGTCAACAAAAAAGTTTTCAAGGAGCCGGACGTCATTGCGTCCAATCTGGAAATCGCGTCAACACACCTGGCCCGCAGTCATCCGGAATATCTTTTTCTTACGGCGGTGCCCACGGCCACCGGTGAACAAATGGCGCGCGACGACGAGGGCTTTCCGTGGCGCATTTTTCCATACTTCGAAAACACATACACGGTTGATAAGGTCGACAGCATTACACAAGCCTTCAGTGCGGCCGCTGAATTCGCAAGACTCACCCGCTATCTCGCCGATGTGCCTGTTCAGTTGTTCAAGCCGACGATCGAGCGGTTCCACGACCTGACCTGGAGGTTCGAGCAGTTTGAGGAAGCGCTGGTTAACGGTATGGCTGAACGCAAAGAATCTGCCGCCGAAGTGATCGACTCTGCCCGCCGTTATCAATTTCTCGCCAGGCAATATCGCGACCTGATTGAAGGGGGCGTGCTCAAACTGCGGGTCACCCACAACGACACCAAGATCAACAACATTCTTTTCGACGCATCGACCGATAAGGCCGTCACTGCCATTGATCTTGACACGCTGATGCCCGGATATTTCATCTACGACATCGGTGACATGATACGGACATTTGTCAGCCCCGTCGATGAAGAGGAAGCGGATCTTGACAAAATCATCGTCAGGCCGGAAATTTATTCTGCGATCGTCGACGGATATCTTTCGCAAATGGGGGACTACCTTTCGGCTGCGGAAAAGCAGCAGATTCCGTTTTCCGGAATGATGATGACTTACATTATGGCGTTGAGAATGCTGACCGATTACCTGAACGGCGACGTGTATTACAAGATCCGTTACGAAGGGCAAAATCTCCGGCGTGCGAAGAATCAGTTTCGTTTACTTGACGCCCTTAAAGATTTTACGGGCGGCCGGTAGTTCTGAATGATTCTTGTTAACTTTCTACAAACTTCTGCAATTATGCGACGGCTGCTTTGTTTTCTGATCATCCTTGTGATTTCTTTTCCGGTGCTCGCGCAAAAAACCGCGCTCACCGGCGCCTGGCAATGTCAAACCGATTCGGGCCGCGTTGTCATGATCTGTTCCGAAAAATTTTTTGCAGCGGCGGTGTATGATGATAAGACAAAAACATTTACAGGCACATGTGGAGGCGCCTACCGCGTCGAGGGAAATTCGTTCGTGGAGGTGCATGAATTCAACACCCTGAAGCCGGATATGATCGGACGGGAAATCCGGACGCCCATTGAAATCAAAAAAAGCCGGATTCTGTTTACCGAAAGTGCCGGCAAACGCGAATGGACGCGCATCGATGATGGAACACCCGGTGTGCTTGCCGGGGCCTGGCTCATTACTGGCCGTATGGAAAAAGAAGCGATGAATACGATCACACCGGGCGCCCGACGAACGATTAAGATTCTCTCAGGGACGCGGTTTCAGTGGATTGCTTACAACGTAGAGACGAAAGAGTTTTTCGGCACCGGCGGTGGAACCTATACGACTAAAGATGGCAAGTACGCGGAAGCGATCGAATTCTTTTCGCGCGACAACAGCCGCGTCGGTAAGACATTGGAATTCGATTTCAGTCTCGACAGCGGAAACTGGAGGCACAAAGGGCTAAGCAGCAAGGGCGACCCGATCGATGAAGTGTGGACGAAACGTGAAAAACTTAAAATTTAATAAGGAAGAGGCATCGGCCTTTGTTAAATCAACGGCTGTTGAGCTCGGATTTTCTTTTTGCGGAATTTCGAAAGCGGAATTTCTCGAGGACGAGGCACCACGGCTGGAAGAGTGGCTCAAGCGCGGCTACCATGGATCCATGCAGTATATGGAGAATCACTTTGACAAGCGCCTGGATCCAACGCTGCTCGTTCCTGGCGCCAAATCAGTGGTTAGCTTGCTCTACAATTACTTTCCGGAAAAGGATCTTGCTGACCAAAGCGCTCTCCGCATCGCCAAGTATGCGTATGGTGAGGATTATCATTTTGTAGTGAAAGACAAGCTGCGCGCATTCCTGGAGGTGATACGCACAAACATCGGCGACGTGAATGGACGGGTCTTCGTGGATTCGGCGCCTGTGATGGAGCGTGTGTGGGCGAAACGCGCCGGCCTCGGATGGATCGGCAAAAACAGCCTGCTCATCAATCGCCAGCAAGGAAGTTTCTTTTTTCTTGCGGAGCTGATTATCGACCTGGAACTCGCTGCTGATGGTCCGGTAAAGGATTATTGCGGCACATGCACAGCCTGTATGGATGCCTGTCCCACCGATGCAATTCCGGATCCTTATGTGGTGGATGCGAGCAAATGCATTTCATACTTCACCATTGAACTGAAAGAACAAATACCGCAGGATGTCAAGGGGAAGTTCGGGGACTGGATCTTTGGCTGCGACATTTGTCAGGATGT
>DASPNN010000601.1:0-2276 GCA_035626495.1 Chryseosolibacter sp. | reverse complement strand
CGCAGAAGATCACGATCGGCATTTTCCGCGACTACTGGGAAGCCGACAAGTTCAAGAAATACATGCGCGAAATGGGCGTGAAAGATGCTTGGATTGTCCCTTACCGGGATGGTCAGCGTGTTGAGATCAAGGATGTCCTTGAAGGTGTGGTAGCGGAAAAACCCACCGAAGGGACCAACTAGCCTCTAAATTCCGACATTTTCAACAGGCAGTGCCGTCTTGGTACTGCTTTTTTATTGCCCTTTTCACTTCAATTCCCTTTTGAACGTGAGAAGAATAATTACGACAGCCGGCTGGCTATTGGCAGTGATACCCGCTTTTGTGTTCGCACAAATTAAAGTGCCAGTGTTAAAAGTCCAGCCCCGGGATACATTCGAGCTCGATCACACGGGCACCCTGGTCGTCGATAGCCTCATCCTATTGGACGCATCCTGTATCAACTTGAATCCCAAGAAAAACACTAACTCTATCCAGGCCAAGGTCATGGTCGTAGGCCGTAACTGTTATATCTACGGCCGTGGAAAAAATGGGGAAAATGGATCCAAGGGAGCAGCGGGAAGTACTTCTCTCGGGCCTTGCAGGAACGGTAGCAATGGCCGTCCCGGTACGCCGGGAGAAGATGGAAAACCGGGTATCAATCTTTCTTTTTATCTTGAAAAGATAATTGTTAATGGAAATTTGATTATTGATCTTGCCGGTGGAAACGGGGGTGATGGAGGCGACGGCGGAGAAGGCGGTGGCGGCAGCCCAGGCACTGTTCATTGTAATGGTGGAAACGGAGGTCTTGGCGGAGAAGCCGGGGCCGGAGGCAATGGCGGATCAGGGGGCACGATCACGTTCCGCGGCTCAGACCACGAATCATTGCGCCTGTTGCTCGGCAGCCAGGTAGTTGTCAACACATTGGGAGGCAGCTACGGTTACGGAGGCATCCCGGGTGGTGGGGGTTCGGCAGGACTGGGGCCCAGGAAGTCGGGTGTAAACGGGAAAAACGGCAGGGATGCTCTGCGCGGACGCCCGGGAACAAATGGAGTAATTCAGTTCGAACAACAATAATCGATGGTAAAACGCTGGCTTTACAAGGAAATTCCTTCGAACGAACAGGTGGCAACTCTTTGCAAAGCGATCAATACAAGTTATTTCTCTTCGGCTCTCCTCCTCCAGCGCGGAATCATTGACTATCAATCCGCCAGAAATTTTTTCCGACCCGACCTTTCAAATCTTCACGACCCGTTCCTGATGAAAGATATGGAGAAGGCTGTCGCGCGGCTAAAGATTGCGGTGGATGGCAAAGAGAAAGTATTGATATACGGTGACTACGATGTGGATGGCACAACCGCAGTCGCACTCGTCTACAGCTACCTCCGAAAATTCCACCTGCACTGCGATGTCTACATACCCGACAGGTATTCTGAGGGTTACGGCGTGTCTCTCGCGGGAGTTGAGTGGGCCGAGCAAAACGGATATTCGCTGATAATCGCCCTCGACTGTGGCATCAAGGCCTCCGAAATTGTCGCGCTCGCGAAACGAAAGGGAATCGATTTCATTATTTGTGACCACCACTTACCCGATGACTGCGTCCCCGACGCCATTGCGGTCCTCGACCCGAAACAGGACGATTGCCAGTATCCTTGCCCCGATCTGAGTGGATGTGGCCTCGGCTTTAAATTCATGCAGGCGTTCGCGCGTCGGTATCGCGACCAAAATGAGCTGAACGAATACCTCGACCTGGTCGCAGTCAGCATAGCGTCGGACATCGTCCCCATAGTTGATGAAAACAGAATTTTGTGTTACCACGGTCTGAAAAAACTGAACGAGAATCCGTTACCTGGATTGAAAGCGCTCAAGGAAATTGCCGGTATCCGATCCGACCTCGACGTGTCGGGCATTGTCTTCACGCTCGGCCCGCGCATTAACGCCGCTGGCCGCGTGGCGCATGGACGCGCCGCAGTCGACTTGCTGATTGCCAAAACCGAGGCCGAAGCCAACGAAATGGCCGAGAAGATCAACTTGAAAAATGAGCTGAGAAAAGAATTTGACTCTTCCATCACCGAGGAGGCAATCGCCATGATCGAAGCAGACGCTACATTGCGTTCCTCCAAGTCGACAGTATTGTTTAAGAATTCCTGGCACAAAGGTGTCATTGGCATAGTTGCTGCTCGTTGTGTTGAGAAATACTACAGGCCAACCGTGATACTCACTGAATCAAACAATAAAATAACCGGCTCGGCAAGAAGCATTAACGGGTTCGATCTCTACAACGCGATTTTGGAATGCAG
>DASPNN010000600.1:0-6366 GCA_035626495.1 Chryseosolibacter sp. | reverse complement strand
ACGGAAAATCCGGCGCCACCTTGATCCCCGAAGCTTTCGGCCATGCCGGACACAATCTGCACACCTGGACAGGTGGATGGGGTAACGTCACCTACTGGAACGCTTACGTAGCCAACCTCGAGCTTGTCGGTCAGGGTAACTTCCGTGATCCGCGATTGATGGATGCCACTAAGTACCCGGTAGCCGCAAAAATGGGCTTCGGCGACAAACGACCGCCCGGTGAAGATAAGATCACTGATAAACTTGCTGCGCTTCAATTTTACCAGCTTGCCATCCCGGCGCCGAAACCCCCAAGTGGCTCGTTTAATGAAGTGATCGCAAACCGTGGAAAAACAGTTTTCAACGGCAAAGCCCAGTGTGCCACCTGTCACGTTCCACCGCTTTTTACGGAGCCAGGCTGGAACACACATACCCCCGAAGAGATCGGGATCGACGATTTCCAGGCCAACCGTTCTCCTGACAGATCCTACGTTACCCAAGGGCTAAAAGGAATCTGGATCCGTAAACGCGGGTTCTATCACGATGGCCGGTTCGCCACCTTGCTGGATGTGGTTAACCACTATAACAATTTCAAAAAGTTGAATCTTACCGATCAGGAGAAAAATGACCTGGTCGAGTACCTGAAATCCCTTTAACCTTCTGCAAAAGCCGGGACCCATGACAGCCTGTTTTTCAACATGGTCCACCGTAGGTCCCGCTTTACCCAAACTATTTCTTAACAATCACCTGGTAACTGGATGTTGAACCCGCTTCAGTCACTTTCAAAATATATCTTCCCGCCGGCACACCTGACAGATCCATCGCAAACGGCGCTTCGGATGGATAAACACTCTGAGCGGCCACCACCTGCCCTTTCTGATTGATCAGGACAAGAGATGCCGTCGTCGATGATTCCAGCCAGAGTGTCCCACTGGCCGGGTTCGGATAGTAGGATATTGATGCGTTCTCCTCTTTTTTCTGGTTGGTTATTACATCACCCGCCACCCCGCTGAAACCCCTCGACCCCTCACATTCGTCAATAACCTGGGAGGTTACGATGGAAATGCACCCTGTCAACTTATCGGCTACACGCACTGTGTACTGCCCCCCTGGGAGATTTGTCACCGTTTGCGTAGTCGCGATGGGAGGCTCTGGAAGAACTTCTGTACCTGCATACCATTCAAATTCATAATCGACAGCCGGGCCTTCAGTGACTGCGGTCAGGGACCCATTCGGTGAACTGCAATTCGAATTGCTAGTAACCGCCACGTTAACAACCGGCGGGGTCCGCGCATCCTGGATCTGCGCACTTACGATCGCCTGGCAGCCTGAGATCACATCCGTCACTCTAACCGTATAGGTACCATCCGGCTTTTGACTGATTGCCGCACTGCTGGAAATAACTGCACCCTCTGCCGCAATACCTTCGAACCACTCAAATGAAAAATCGCTTCCCGTAACAACAGTGGTCAAAGAACCATTCGACTGTATGGTGCAGGATGTATTCGGAGTTGACTGCACCGTTACCATAGGGACCGACAATTCAGCCTCCACTTCGCTGCTAACAACGGCCTGACAACCGGTGGACAAATTCGTCACCCTCACTGTGTAGATGCCTTCGGCCAATTCATCCGCTGTCACGCCTGTTGAAATAATGTCACCCTCTGCATTGGGGGCCGAATACCACTCGAACGAATAATTACTCACCGGAAACACGGCGCCCGATTCAACCACTCCGTCACACTCAGCGAGCCCGTTTTCGGCACCGTGCACGATGTGTTGCTTGTCGACTGAACAATAGCCTCCGGAATAACCTGCGACTCGGTAATCTGTGCACTTGCCGTTACCTGGCATAATGAAATATGATTTGTGACTTTCACTGAATAAACTCCCGAAGCAACCCCTTCCAGTGTTTGGCCGCTCGAAATGACCGCGCCTTCCGCCGACGGTCCCTCATACCATTGGAAACTGTAATCTCCGGAAAACCCATTGACGCCAGCCGTCAGAGATCCATTAAGATTTACCGTGCATGCCGTATTAGGACTCGCGTCGATCGTCACTTCCGGAAATGTGATCGCGTCAACAACCATCACTTGGGCCACTCCGATACTTTGATTTGTGCTTTCATCGAATCCTTCAACCGTGTAGATACCTGCTGCCAGGTTGCTGACGGTCGCCCCGACTTGAATAAGAGGCCCTGTGTTATCATTCCCTGCGTGCCATTCAAATGTGTATCCATCCGTTGCACCGGCTACAGAAGCTGATGCCGATCCGTTGGGACCGCCACAACTCGTGTTATTGGTCGCTTCTGCTGTGAGGTCCTGAGCGAACGTCGACTGATTGCTTAGAATCAATACAATTGATAAAAAAAACAAAAATGGTCTTTTCATATTGAGAGTTTGTTGGTTAGGCATTGTTATACAGCAGCGCAAATATTTTGTAAATCAATCGCGCAAAATATCGCAAGCCCGATCGCTACACCAAACCTGCTGGGTCGTGAGACTCCATGAATTCAATAGGCGTGCTCCGTGAATATTACATGCACGTTTTTACTCTATAAGGCCTCCGTCATAGCGGGACTTAAAAAAACCTGTTCCACTGCCAAAAAAAAAGCCCATCCGTTGCATATTTCAGCACGGATGGGCTCCTGGCATCAATGTTATGAAAATAGACGATAGAGTCAAAACGTTTTGCCGGATTCTTTGAGTCAAGGATCGCCGGCCCTTACTCTGTCCTCAAACTTTTTGCCGGGTCGGAAGTCGCTGCCTTGATGGCCTGTGTGCTGATGGTCAGGAACGCAATCAGAAATGCAATCGACGCCGCCAGCGCGAACGTCCACCATTGCACCGATACGCGGTAAGCAAACCCGTTCAGCCACGACTGCATCGCGTAATAGGCAACAGGAATGGCGACCACCACCGACAGCATCACAAGCTTGAGAAAATCTTTCGAAAGCAGAATCACGACCTGTGTCACCGTTGCACCCAGCACCTTTCGTATACCGATCTCCTTGATCCTTTGCTCAGCCGAAAATGCCGCCAGCGCCAACAAGCCAAGACAGGCAATGACAATCCCAAGGATGACGAGGGCAATGAACACTTTCTGGAAACGCGACTCCGCTGCATAGAGCTTGTCAAATGTCTCATCCAGAAAGAGATAATCAAAAGGCACTTCAGGAAACGATTCCTTCCACATGGCTTCTATCCTGTTCAATGTTGCGGGGATATTGCCAGAAAGCTTCAAGGTAAAATTATTCTGCGCCCTCGGGACAAGCAAGAACACGTAGGGCTTGATCTCGTTTCGCAATGAGGTGAAATGAAAATCCTTTGCCACGCCGACGATTTCAACATAATAAGTTGTGTCGCCATCCGAGGACCAAAGAAGTTGTTTACCGACCGCGGGTGACCCGAGCCCGAACTCTTTCACCGCACGCTCATTGACGATGATCCCTCCCATTCGCTGTTCAAGCGGGCCACGGGGTATCCCGTTATTTAATGTGTCGGCAACAAATTCCCTGGAGAATGTCCGCCCTTCGACCATCTGGATACCGACAACACCGAGGTAGTCGTAACCAACAGAAGTAAAATTCACCTGTTGTTCCTGATCAGAGCCTTTCGGACTGATTCGCGTCGTATTGAATCCCCTTCCCAACACCGTTGCAGAGGTGGCCGCCTTCTCCACGCTGGGCAATTCCCTGAGGGAATTCAGAAATGCACTCCGGTCGGCAGGTGACAATGCGCGTGCGTTGTTGATTACCAGCACGCGCTCCTTGTCAAATCCCAGGTTGACTGATTGAATATAGTTCATCTGCTCCATAATGATGATGGCACCGATGATCAATACAACAGATATGGTAAACTGCACAACGACCAATGACTTCCGCAGATTCAATGCTCCCTTTTCGTTCAGCTTGAATCCCTTCAGAACAGCCACTGGTCTGAATGACGACAGGTACAAAGCCGGGAATATACCTGCAAGCATACCCGTACCGAAGGTCGCCGCCGCCAGGTAAACGAGCACGGCAGGGTTATCATTTAGGTGCAATTGCTTTTGCGTAAGTCCATTGATTGTCGGTAGCATCAGCCACGCTATTGCCACCGCAAGTAAACCGCTCGCTATCGCCACGATCACCGACTCGATCAGAAGCTGAAACACCAGCGACTGCCTTTCTGCCCCTGAAACTTTCCTGATCCCGATCTCCTTGGCCCGCAAAGACGATTTCGCTGTCGACAGGTTGATATAATTGATCGCTGCGATCAGCAAAATAAATGCTCCGATGATGGTGAATATGCTAACATAAAGCCGGTCGCCATTGGGTTCCAACTCCCACTTCAGTTTCGAGGTCAGGTGAATTTCAAGCAAGGGCTGTGTATAGAAATCACTGATGCTCTCCTCGGTGTTGCGCTCGAAAACGTCCTGGATTTTCTTCTCCAAAAGATTGATATCCGTTCCTGGCCGTACCTTCGCATAAGTATAATAATTATAACTGTTCCAGTTCGTGTGGGCATTGGCTGGCAATCTCCGGTAAGACATCAGAAAGTCGTAATGGATGTGGGACTGTGCCGGCACATCCTCAATGATGGCAGAGACCGTCACATCCTCCCTTCCATCCATACGCAGTACTTTCCCAATCGGTTCCTCATCTGCGAAATAGCGCTTTGCAGCACTTTCTGTAAGCACGATTGAATTGATGTCTGCCAGCGCAGTTTTGGAATCACCCTTCAGGAATTTTACAGTGAAAACATCGAAGAAACTGCTGTCCACCCGCCAAACTTTCGGTTCAGCGTTCTTTTTATCCCCGTATTCAAGCCGCACCGTGCCTCCCCAATCCGGGTGAATTCTCGTGACAGTTTCAACCTCAGGAATTTCCCTTTGCATGGCTCCAGCCAGGGGTCCTGGCGTAGTTGCATCCGGAATCCGGCTGCCGTCATCGTTGATAAAGTCTTTGACAACACGATAAATCCGCTCTGAATCCTTGTGGTGCTTGTCAAATTGAAGCTCGTCCATCACATAAAGTGCGATGAGCAGGCTGCAGGCGATTCCCGAAGCGAGTCCAAAAATATTAATGGCTGTAAGCTTCTTATTCTTCCAGAGCGTACGGACAGCAATTTTCAGATAATTCCTGATCATAGCGGTAAGGTAATTTAGGATATTACTTTCAATTTAGAGGATGGTTACGTTCCGGAAATCTATAATTACGGGGATAAAACGGAACGAAACGGCTGAAGTGCCAAATACAATTGAAATGTTAGCTGGCTGCGAAATCAATGTTCGTTATCTTCAATCTACAGTCGTTGGATTATTCTGAACAATTGGTTCACGAACGAAATGCAACGTTATAAAGCATTGGCGTTTCTTACCTGAAATTTCTGCCTTCCGGAAATATCTTTCCCTGAACAAGGTCATCACCGGTTTCTTTTTTGATTCTTGCGTCGCGAGAGGGTCCTGACCGTTCGTCGGCTCTGGCGAAAGTGGAGATCGCGGGATCCTCATCTTCGAATGCTGTAAGCTTCCTCAACAACCTGGAATAATTGAAGCACCGGCGGACAACCACATGGATGACTTCACCTTCCTTCTGGAGCTGGCCCTCCACCATCAGCAAACGCGATTGGATAATTTCCTTCCTGTATTTATCAAACAGCTGCTGAAAAACAACCAGGTTTGCTGTTCCTGTTTCATCCTCGAGGGTAATGAAACAAATTCCGCTTGCAGTTCCCGGACGTTGCCGAACAAGAATGAGCCCTGCCACCTTCACGAGGTCACCGTCTTTCGACTTTTCCAGATCCGCAGCAGATACAATTCCCAATCGCAGGAGATCTTCTCTGACAAAGCTCACCGGATGGGCCTTGAGTGATAAAGAGGTGGTCGCGTAATCGTGAACAACATGTTCGGACAACTTCATTTCCGGCAGCACGATATCTTCCTCCCCTTGATTCTTGGCGGCTTGTTCGGCATATAATGTATGGGGCCGCTCACGGGTTGAAACCTCCCACAATGCTTTTCGGCGGTCAAGTCCGATCGAGCGAAATGTATCCGCATCGGCAAGCTTTTCGAGTGCAGAATCCGGGATGCCTGCGGCCCGCAGTTCCTGTACGGAGCGGAAATTTTTTTTCCGCTGCCTGATCAGCATGTTCATGTCCTCTTCCCGGATGCCTCTTATCTGCCGGAACCCAAGTCGAAGCGCATAGTATTTACCAGAGCGTTCCTCGAGCGTATTGTCCCAGGCTGAATAATTGACATCTACCGGCCTGACCTCAACGCCATGCTTACGTGCATCGATAATGATCTGGGCCGGTTGGTAGAAACCCATCGGCATGCTGTTGAGCAGCGCACAGGCAAAAAGGTCAGGATAATAACATTTGATCCAGGAAGAGACGTAAACCAGCA
>DASPNN010000599.1:0-8078 GCA_035626495.1 Chryseosolibacter sp. | reverse complement strand
TAGATGCGTTTTGATTTGTCGTGGAAGTGGTCATAGCTCAACTCATGCTGGATCCAGGTCACCAGCAGCAGGCAGGTTGCAAGTCCGATGCCCAGACCCAGGATGTTGATCACCGAATAACTGAAGTGTTTCCTGAGATTTCGCAGGCTGACAAGAAGGTAATTTTTGATCATTGGATGGACAGTTAGTGGGTATTAGACTCGCGAACGTGGCGCCGGTTGCATGCTGCATTTGAATTATTCACGTTTCGGGTCAATTTCAAAAGAAATTTATCGAAATTACATCTGAAACCATACACAAATTATTTATACCGTAACGTGTGGTATTACCTGTCGTTTCCCTTTAGCTTAAATTGCTTGTTGTTCGCATATGCGCAAGGTTGCACTTATCGGTTGTTTTTTGTTGTGGGCGTGGACTGGTTTTGCGCAATTCAGCTCGTATACCATCCGTAATTACAAGGCCATCGATGGCCTGCCCCAATCCTCTGTCAATATTCTTCTTGAAGATAAAAACGGCTATCTCTGGATTGGCACCGAAGGCGGCGGACTTGCCCGCTATGACGGCCGCGAGTTCAAAGTATACACCACCCTCGATGGCTTGCTCAGCAACATTGTGATCTTCCTCAAAATCGACCAGGACCAAAACCTTTGGATAGTTCATCCGCGCGGCCTGACGAAATTTGACGGCATCAGCTTTAAGAAATTCCAGCAGCCGGGTGCGCCGTCCAATACCAAACGCATCAGGAAAGTATTCCAGGTGAAAGACACGCTTTTTTTTATGTCGGCCCCGGGTCACCTTGGAAAAATTCATGGAGACTCCGTGCATTACTGGAGCAGACCATGGAAAAACAATGTCCTTGTCAACTACTGTCACGTGACGCCCGATAAAAAGGTGTTGTTGTACATGAGCGATAGCACGTTCGTGGTGAGAACAGAAGAGGGTGACTTCACCCTGACCCACGCGAAAAGATTCAACAGGTTGTTCGGCTTGCTATTCAACTACAAGGACGACGTCTGGATGCGAACCGACAGCGGCTATTTTACAATTGATTTCAACCTCCGGGATTTCAAAAAAGTCCCGCCTCCGCCTTTTGATGACCCGATTATCTTTTACGACACGTTGAACGACTTTTTCTGGACACGAAACGGGAATAATGTGTTGAAGGCCAAGGTCGCCGACCGTGTAGTCGATGTCGATACGGTCCTGCGGGACATCAATGTCAAACAGATCCTGGTCGACTCGGAGGGAAACACCTGGCTTGCCACCGCGGGGGCCGGACTGTTTAAATATTTTATTCAGGATTTCGACCGCTGCAGCTCGGACAAAATGAAAATGGTGATGGCGATTCACAGCGATCGCCAGGGAGCCAACTGGATCGGGTTGATGTCCAAGGGCCTTTATCGCGTAAAAAACGGCAAGATCAGTTCGTATTATTATAAGGAGCCGTACCGAAACTCTGTTGTCTCTATTGGCGAATCTCCCGGTGGAGACATTTGGATCGGTACCTATTGGGGACTCGGCAAGTACAATGCCATGACAGACGACTTCGATTGGTTCACACGCGACGACGGTCTTTCAAATGCGGCTATTCTCGGCATCGACTTCGATGAAAAAAACGGGATGTGGCTCGGAACGCACAGTGGCGGGGTCAACTATTATGATGGAAAATCGTTCCGGGCGTTTACGATGAAAGAGGGACTGACCAGCAATACGGTCAATGCCATCCACTATTCAAAGTATCACAAGAAGGTTTTTGTCGGCAATGAGTTCGGCTTGAACACCATCAGCGGATCCCGTGTTCAGCAACTTGCTGTCGGGGGTTTCGAGAATACCACCGTTCTCTCGATCCATCCCTACCGTGATTCTCTGATCCTGATCGGCTCCGGCGGCGCCGGCGCGGCTGTGTACAATCCACGAACACATTTCAAGAAGATGATCACCACCCACCAGGGTATCCCTTCTGATTTCATTTACTTTATCGCGGCGGATGAGCAGAACTATATCTGGATTGGTTCCGAAAAGGGTATCACCAGGATCAAGCTCAACGATGCTTTCGACGTTGTCGAGAACCTCCACTATGATTACGAAAACGGTCTGGCGGGTGTCGAGACAAACCAAAACGCTTTTTATCTCGGTAAGGATCATAAGTATTTTGGATTGATCGATGGTCTGTATGAATTTAATGACCTGAATGTCACGGACGAAAAATCTTTCCCGCTTCACCTGACCGATGTGCAGATCCTGTATGGAGAATACTCGGCGCGCGAATACGGTCGTGCATTGACCGGATTTTTCAAAATTCCCGTCAGGCCCGTCTTACCCCCCGACCAAAACCACATCACCTTCCATTTTAACAGGGTGGACAAACGGTATCCAAAGTCGGTCAAATTCAAATATTTCCTCGAAAATTTTGACAAGACGTGGTCGAAACCTTCTTCCAGTAACCAGGTAACTTACAGTAATTTGCCTCCCGGCGATTACAAATTCCGGGTGATGTCGACCAACAGCAGCGGAAGCTGGTCGCCGAAAGAATTAATTTATTCCTTCACAGTTAAAACTCCTTTCTATCAAACTGCATCCTTTATTACGGGAGTCATCATTTTGATCGCCGGCGCGGTCACGCTGATGCTCTACCTGAGGGTAAAACAAAGGATCAATAAGGTAATGATGCTGGAAAGAATCAGAACGAAGGAACAGGAAACGCTTCGCAAGGAGATCGCGCGCGATTTTCACGACGAAATGGGCAACCAATTGACGCGTATTATTAATTACATCAGCCTGTTGAAGCTCGATTCCGGGATAAATGGCAATGGCAACGGTCACGCGCACAACGATCTCTACTCCAAAGTGGAGGACAGCGCCAAATATCTGTACACCGGCACACGGGATTTTATCTGGTCGATCGATCCGGTCAACGATGAGCTGTCAAAGCTGTTCCTGCACATCCGGGACTTTGGCGAAAAACTGTTTGAAGAAAAAGGAATACAGTTCCGGGCATTTAATGCTGTCAAAGAAAAGACGAAGCTTCCCTACGGTTTCAGCCGCGAAGCGAACCTCATCTTCAAAGAGGCGATGACAAATGCTTTCAAGTATTCGGATGCGAAGAATGTAACGCTGTCATTGAACCGCTCCCATGATGAATTTGAGATGACACTCGAAGATGATGGTGTCGGATTTTCTACCAGTGATATACAAAAATCAAATGGACTGAAAAATATCCGCGAAAGAGCCGATAGGATCAACTCGGTTTTACGTATACACAGTGTGAAGAGTCAGGGAACGAAAATCGTTCTTAATTTCAAGCTTAATAAAACTTTAAAATATGGCCTTGCCCTTTAAGAAGAGAGTGCTGATCGTGGAGGATGATCAGGAAATCCGAAACAGCTTTGGCTTAATAGTCAACAGCTCGCAAAAGTTTATGGTGATCAATGCCTACGGTAATTGCGAAGACGCCATCGATAACATCAACCGCGACAAGCCGGAGATCATTTTGATGGATATCGAGCTGCCCGGAATGAACGGGATTCATGGAACCAAAATCATCAAGGAAAAAAGCCCGCACACCGATATCATCATGGTTACCGTCTACGAAGACAGCGAGCTTGTGTTCGAAGCGTTGAAAGCCGGCGCTTCCGGATATATCACTAAAAGTGCCAACTACATGGAGCTGCTTACAGCCCTCGAGGAAATTGTAAAGGGCGGTGCGCCGATGAGCAGCAGGATTGCGCGCATGGTCATCGATAACTTTCACGTCAATCCGAACTCGCCGCTGACAAAACGCGAAACGGAAATCCTTCAGCTGATATCCGAAGGCAAGACGTACACGCAAATATCTGAAGAGCTCTTTATTTCAAAAGAAACCGCAAAAACGCATATCAAGAATATCTACTCAAAACTCCAGGTGAATTCCAAGTCGGAAGCAATCGCAAAAGCCAACCTGGAAAAGCTTATTTGAAAGAATTCTTCGGGAAGAATTGAACAGGTCGCCATCCAGCGGCCTTTTTTTTTTAAAGTTGGGGTGTGCTTTCAACTTTTCCGGTCATCCATTCATCATAGTGTTGAAGAGATTTTCTTCAATAGATTAGGTTAAGCCCCGTTACCGGGGAAGAAGGATTTAGCCCCTCAGACGGAGGGGCTTTCTTTTTTTATTTTAACGGTTTCGAATTCGCAATTCGAAAATTAGCACCGACGTCGATCCGATCGAAACTGCAACAGGCCTCGAGGCCTGTGGAGAACAATTAGCCGGAAGCACAAACTAAAAATCCGCACCAATTCGGAACTAGAAATTCACAATTCGAAATTTTTTCTACCATACATTGGGTTATTCATTACGGTTTAATATACCTCAATAACCGTCATTCTTTTCCCTGCCCGTTTTGGGAGTTTTGGAATAACATCCTCAACAAAGGGTGGATTTCTGAATTATAACATTAACCAAAGAGTATGAGGAAATTTTTACTAGTCACATGCGTGTGCCTCACGATCGCCTGGAGTCAGGTGCTGGCACAAGGCAGAACAGTTTCCGGCAAAGTAACTGCCACAGAAGATGGCGGTCCGCTACCTGGCGTCAACGTAGTCGTTAAGGGCACAGCGATTGGAACGGTCACCGACGCAGGTGGCCTTTACACGCTGTCGGTTCCCGCAGACGCCACGACCCTGGTATTCTCCTTCATCGGCTTAACATCCCAGGAGGTCGAGATCGGCGGGCGCACGACCATCGACATTCAAATGAGCCAGGACATTCAGCAACTCGGTGAAGTTGTTGTCACGGCGGCCGGTATCGAACGTGAAAAGAAATCGCTGGGATTCCGCCTGGAAAATGTCGCAGGCTCGAAAGTGCAGCAGGTTTCCGAAGCGGACCCGTTGCGCGCCCTGCAGGGTAAGGTTGCAGGCGTAAATATCATCGCCTCAAGCGGTGTGCCTGGAAGTTCGACCCGCATCACGATGCGCGGCAACCGTTCACTTCTTGGAAACAATCAGCCCCTTATTGTCGTCGACGGTATTCCGTACGATAATAGCCAAACCAATACCTCCAACCAGCTGGTCGGTGGTGGCGCTTATGGCTCGGGTCTTGCAGCCATCGACCCCAACAACATCGAATCGATGAACATCCTGCCTCCCGGTGGGGCCGGCTCGGCCCTCTATGGTGTACGCGCCGCAAATGGCGTGATCGTCATCACAACCAAAACAGGAACTTCGCGCGCATCGCGCAAGGGGCTGGAGATCTCCGTGAACTCGAGCTTCTCGATGGAGGAAATTTCCGGGTTGCCGGATTATCAGAATAAATACGGTACGGGTACTGGCTTCGTGTACGGACAGGTCAACGGCTCATGGGGCGCTCCATTCCAGGATGCGGTACCTTACCCGACCATCACGACCATCCCGCGTTGGACCGACATCCGCGCGGCATTCCCCGACGGACCGGCTACGGTGCCTTACCGCGCGTATCCCAACAACGTAAAAGATTTCTTCAACCGGGGAGCCATGTGGGACAACTCGATTTCACTGTCCGGCGGAAATGAAAAATCAAATTTCACCACCACCATTTCGCGCATCGACCAGACGGGTATTGTTCCGGAGTCCAAATTTGAACGCACTAACATCAGTGTCGGCGCGAACACAATTCTTTCCAACAAGGTAACAATCGGTGGTACCATGTCTTTTAACAACCGCGTCCAGCATGGCCCTCCCGGGGGAGCGAGCAACGCGCTCGGCAATGGCTCGGCTTTCGCCCGGACCATGTACCTGGGCAGGAACTGGGACCTGCAGGGGGAACCATTTGAAAACCCCATCACAAGGCAAAGTATCTTCTTTGTGGCACGCACGCAGGCCACGAACCCCTACTGGTCGGCCAAGTATGATGGTTTCGAGACGCGTGAGAACCGCATGGTTGGTAACCTCAACTTCGGCTATGACTTCACCGAAAACCTGAGCCTGTCGTACCGGGTCGGTCTTACACACTTTGACCAGATGAACCAGGAATGGTTTAGACCCGGTGGGCGGGCGGTCGGCGGCGTTGGCTCGGTGACAGATGACTACGTCACTTTTACGGAACTGGAATCGTTCCTGATGCTGAGCTACACCAAGGAACTCTCCGAGGATATCACCCTCAAGACCTTTATCGCACATAACATCAACCAGCGGACTACCGACCAGCAATCCTATACCGGTACCGGTTTGGTTGACTTCGATATCATCGACATTGACAACACGACCAACGTGTTGAACAACGGTGGCATTTACTCCCGCAGAAGACTGGTCGGGTTGTTGGGTGAGGTACAGCTGCAGTACAGGGATTACTTCTTCCTCACCGTAAATGGACGCAACGACTGGTCGTCCACGTTGCCCGTTGCAAACCGCAGTTTCTTTTATCCTGCGATCTCGACTTCCTTCCTGTTCACGGACGCACTTAATATGAGTTCTAGCGTGCTCACGTCCGGCAAGCTGCGCGCGAGCTGGTCGAAGACGGGCAATGATGCGGCTCCGTACTTGCTCAATACCACATATAGCCTGAACCCCCAGTTTGTGACGCAAAGTGTTCAGTTTCCTTTTCGCGGGACAGCCGGTGCTACATTGGGCGGGATTCCGGGAACAACGGACATCGTTCCCGATCCGAATCTGACCCCCGAATTCACACGTGCCGTGGAGTTGGGCGCATTGCTGCAATTCTTCAACAACCGTGCGTCGCTTGACTTCTCAGTGTACCACTCCCTGACCACGAACGGCATCGCGTTTCAGTCGCTGCCCGCAGTTTCAGGTTTCACCAACTACCTGACCAACTTCGGAGACGTCAGTAACAGGGGGCTTGAAGTTGGATTGAATGTGACCCCGGTAAAACTGAGCAACAGCTTCAGCTGGGACATCAATGCAAATTTCACGCATAACCGTAACGTTGTGGAAAAGCTCGCGCCTGGCGTGGATGAGATCGTGATCCGCAACCTGTTCGGCGGCGGCATTACTCCGGTTCTCAGGCCCGGAGAGGAATATGGTATCATGCGCGGTTCTGTGGATGCCCGCGACGACGAGGGCAACCTGCTCATCGACCCGTCCAATGGCCAGCTCATCAGGGCTCAGGATCCGGCAATCGTCGGCAATCCGAACCCGGATTTTATCGTGGGTGTGACCAATACATTTTCATACAAAGGCATTACGCTGTCTGCTTTGTTTGACTGGAGACAGGGTGGCGACATTTATTCGACGACCATTCTTTCGCAGCTCGGCCGCGGGGTGACAAGAGATACCGAAAATCGCGAGATGAATTTTATCATCCCCGGTGTCATCGGTGATGTCAACACGGGCGAGCCGATCCTCGACGAATCCGGCAACAAAATACCGAACGACATCCAGGTGGAAGTGAATGACCTGTATTTCGGCGAGACATTCGGCGTAAACTCTGCCGATGAGTGGAACGTTTTCGACGGAACAGTCTACAGGCTGCGTGAAGTCGGCATCGGTTATACGTTGCCGCAGAGCCTGCTGGCCAAAACTCCTTTCGGTACGGCAAGCATTACCCTGACGGGCCGCAACCTCTGGTACTGGGCGCCGAATACGCCGAAGCATTCGAACTTCGATCCTGAAACCAGCACATTCGGAACACAGAATGCACAAGGATTTGAGTTTGACAACGTGCCTTCGGTGAGACGTTATGGAGTGAATCTGAAGTTTACGTTCTAATCCCTAAAGAAGTATTTATGAAAATTTTTAGATATAAGCTCAAGTCATTGTTGTCAGTGGCCCTTGTGCTCGGCAGCGCAACAGCCTGTGATAACTTCTTTGACATCAATACCGATCCGAACAATCCGCTGAACGCAAAACTTTCGCAGGTTTTGCCGACTGCCCAGACCGTCATCTTTGAGGCGCTCGGTAACGGCGGTGGGGGTATGTCCGACCTCACATCGCAGTTCGTGCACCACACGGTGCAACGCGGTCCGAGCAACTTTTATTTTTTTGCCGGAAACGAGTTCAACATCAGCAACGCGTGGCCGAACCTGTACTCCGGCGCGTTGATGGACCTGGAAACAATGATCGCCAACGCGACTGAACGCGAGTCGTGGCATTACCTTGGTGTTGCCCAGACG
>DASPNN010000598.1:0-2967 GCA_035626495.1 Chryseosolibacter sp. | reverse complement strand
GAGTTCCTCGAGCAGCTTAAAGCGAACGATGCCTGGAAAGACATCAAGGTATTTGTGCTGACTACCAGTGACGAAAAAGAGGATAAAACCGCCGCCTTGGGACTGGGCGTTTCCGGTTATATCACCAAGCCCTTGAAGCTTGAAAGCCCGTCCTCCCTCGATGCTTTCAACCTGATGATCGACTTGATGAACATGCAAAACTAGCAAGACGCTTTCGCTGGAAGCACGCTGGCGCCCGAGTCATGCGGGATCGCAAAAAAAGAAACCCATCGACCTTCTGCCGATGGGTTGCAACAATTCGAAAGTAAAGTGCCCTAAAGCCTCCACTGTAGTCTGGTCAAAAGTATCTCCGCAACGCCAAAATAAGGGTCAATTCACTATTAAATTCGAATTAAATAAACATTAAAGACCGCCCTTCACCGGGCTGGTTGAAAAATCTCAATTATTCAATAATTTGTAAATAATTGAAGAAATTCCACACCCGATTCTTGTTATACACCGGAAAATGAATTGCGCATGAGAGTACTAGTGATAGAGGATGAACAGGCGGTTGTTTCGTTCATCAAGCAAGGTTTGGAAGAGCAGTCGCACGAAGTTGAAGTAGCGTATGACGGCCTTATTGGTGAGCGGCTGGCCCTGAGCCGGGACTATCATGTCATCTTGCTGGACATCGTCATTCCGGGCATCAACGGGTTCGAGCTTTGCAAAACCATCAAAGCTCAAAAGCCGCAAACACCGGTGATGATGCTGACCACGCTTGGAACCACATCGGATAAAGTGACAGGCTTCGAAGCGGGCGCCGATGACTATTTAGTCAAGCCCTTTGAATTTGCCGAGCTCACCGCGCGGCTGAAAGCACTTTCACGACGCGCATCCCAGACAGCACCGGCGGGCAACATCCTTCACTACGAGGATCTGCAGCTGGATACCGAAAACAAGGTGGCCATTCGACACAACAAGACAATCATGCTCACTGCAAAGGAATATGCGCTGCTTGAATACTTCATTCAAAACAAGGGGCGGGTGATCTCGCGGGCAGAGCTTGCCGAGAAGATCTGGGACATAAAGTTCGATACCGGCACCAACGTCGTGGAGGTGTATATCAACATCTTGCGCAATAAGATCGACCGCGAGTTCGAAAAAAAGCTCATCCATACGCGGGTCGGCTTCGGATATTTCCTTAAATGACGACCGATGAATATCCGCACGAAGCTGACACTGACTTTTTTTACGATCGTGATATTTATTGTAAGTCTGATCTCTTTGTCAATCTATTACTTTTCCGAAAACCACCGGGAAAACGATTTTTTCCGCCGTCTGCGGGTGCGGGCCGCCAATACTGCAAGGTTGTTGACGAAGTTCAAACAAATCGACGATGAACTCATCAAAATCATGCAGAAAGACAACCCTGCCAACCTGCCCAATCAGAATGTGATGATCTTTGACCTTGCCGGGAAGGAGATCTATAATTCGCTCGAAACTTCAACGGTTCGCGTGGACAAGGCGTTGCGCGAGCGCATTGTCAAAGAGGGGCTGGTGCAGTTTACATCGGGTCACGACCAGGTTATTGGATTTGTTTTCAATGATGCAGAGCCAAACATCATCGTGGTTGCCTCCGCCACCGATCTGTATGGGTACGAGGCCGTGGGAAACCTGAAAAAGATCCTGTTCACGACGTTTGCCATCAGTATTGGAATCGTTTCTTTTTCCGGATGGTTTTACTCCGGGAAAGTGCTGCGCCCGATTTCAAAGATGATCAATGATATTGACAACATTTCGGAAACCAACCTGGACTTGAGACTTAATGAAGGAAACAAGAAAGACGAACTCGGGAAACTTTCAAAACGGTTCAACCGCATGCTCGACCGGCTCGAATCTGCATTCATATCCCAAAAACACTTCATCGCCAATGCTTCTCACGAACTAAAAACCCCGATCACCGCATTGACCGGACAAATCGAGGTCACTTTGCAGAAGGAGCGCACAAACGAATATTACATCCAGACATTTCTTTCGGTGTTAAATGGCTTGCGGAATCTCAATTCACTGACCTCACAGCTGCTGCTGCTGGCCCAGACAAGCACCACAAACGCCGAAAAAAGATTCAGCGCCGTAAGAATAGACGAAACTTTGTGGGAAGTCAAAGACGAACTGATCAAGGCGTTTCCGCATTACAAGATCAACATCCTCTTCGATCAGGACCTCAACGACGATTCGCTCGTCATCCAGGGTGACGAGCAATTGATCCGCATCCTGCTCCTGAATCTCGCCGATAACGGTTGCAAATACTCAAACAATTATGAGGTGGCCATTCTGCTCAAATCTTACGGTCAGGCGGTCTCGGTGGAATTCGAAAACCGCGGTCACGGCATCGACCCCGACGAGATCAAATATATTTTCTCGCCGTTTTACAGGGGTAAGAACACCAAGAATGTAAAAGGCTTTGGCATTGGACTTTCCCTTGTCAGTCGAATCGCCGCGTTGCATGGAGGCCAAATCAGCGTTGAATCCATTCCGGGTGAAATAACAAAACTTGTCGTCTATTTTCCCAGCAACCACCGGTGAGAAATCCCTGGCCGGCAACAAATTCCAGCTTTTGTCATGGACTGTCAAAACCGTAAAGTGATGGAGTAAAAAAATACCTGCGGTATCACTCTTTTAATCGAAAGATCATACCTTCGCCAGGTATGTCGCTCCATGTATGTTCGTTAAATTCCGGTAGTAATGGCAATTGCTATTACGTTGGAAACCGTGAAACTGCCATTCTCATAGACGCGGGCATTTCGTGCAGGCAAACCGAAAAAAGACTCAAAAGACTCGGACTCAATATCCGTAAGGTGAAGGCGATCTTCGTTTCACACGAACACGGCGATCATATTTGCGGACTCTTTGCGCTCACGAAAAAATACCAGCTCCCGGTCTACATCACAGAAAAAACACTTCGGCAGAGCAACCTGAAACTTGATG
>DASPNN010000597.1:0-2494 GCA_035626495.1 Chryseosolibacter sp. | reverse complement strand
CTATTGCAATAAGTCTTGATGGATTCGATCTGCGGATTCACAAGGGACGATTTCGCACAAAATTAACCTATTCAAAGGGAATTTGCGCCTTTTCAGGCACAAATTACCCTGCCGCCACCCGATTATACAGCTGAATGTGAATGCATTAACTGGTCAGATATCTCCAAGCTGCGGCCGGATGATAATCTCCTCGACGACGCTCCGCGCGGAAAGCGACCATGCCGCATAGATCGTTTCCGCGATGTCTTCAACTTTCATGAACCGTTCTTCCGGAAGATCAGCGCCGTCCCAGCTTCTGGTGCGCGTGGCGCCAGGCATCACAGCGGTAACTCGAACACCGTGTTCTTTCATTTCTTCGCGCAAGCATTTTGAAAAACCGAGCATGGCAAATTTCGAGATTGCATAAGAGCCTCCATTGGAATATGCCTGGATGCTCGCGATGGAACACATGTTGAAAACATGGCCTGCCTTGCGCTGCTTCATCAGTGGCACGATTCCCCGTGTGGTGTAATAAGCGCTGTACAGGTTCGCCTCAATCATGCTTTCAAGGGTGCCGTCCGGTTCGGTCGTGATCTCGCCCGGCACAAAGAAGCCCGCGTTGTTCACCAGCACGTCGACCGGACGGCCCAAAGACACAACAAAGTCCGTGAACTGCTTTGCCTGCGATTTAACGGACATATCTGCGGTGGTATAAAGCACGCTCGTGGATTTGGCCAATGCAGCCTTCAACTTTGCCAGCTCTCCTTCATCGCGCCCGCAAGTAATGATGTCAAATCCCGCGGTTGCAAACTTTTCGATGATGGCCCGTCCGATCCCACGGGAACCTCCGGTAACTACAATAATTTTGCGCATTGCTGATGTTTGATTTTGAATTATCTTTAGCAAGTTAATAATTGCATACTTTTTAACCGTTCATGGTCAGCGAGATTGGCAGGTACTTCATGTTTCTCGGGCATCTTTTAACCAACCGGGAAGCTTTCAGGACATATTACAGGCTTGTCGTGGATGAAAGCATTGCGATCGGGTTGGGGTCGGTGCTCCTGGTGGCACTGGTCTCGACGTTCATGGGAGCGGTGACCACTGTCCAGACAGCTTATAACATGGTCAGTCCGCTGATCCCGAACTATGTCATCTCGCAGGTCGTCCGCGAAATGACGGTGCTGGAGCTCGCCCCCACGATTATCCCTGTGATCCTGGCCGGCAAGGTCGGATCGAGTATGGCCGGTGGCCTCGGCACCATGCGGATCACCGAACAGATCGACGCGCTGGAGGTAATGGGGATCAATTCGATCTCTTACCTGGTATTGCCAAAGATCATTGCTTCGATGCTGATGTTTCCGGTGCTGGTAATCGTTGCAGCGGCGTGCGCCCTCATTGGCGGATATCTGGTAGGGACCCTGACCGGCATTATCTCACCGCACGATTATGTATATGGGATCCGATACACTTTCAATGAGTTCACCATTACATTCGCCTTGATCAAGTCACTGGTATTTGCTTTTCTGATATCGTCGATTTCTTCATTCAAAGGCTATAGCACACAGGGTGGAGCGCTCGAAGTGGGTGTCTCCAGCACGCAAGCCGTCACCAACAGTGTGATCGCGGTTTTACTTGCAGATTATTTCCTCGCCCAGTTACTCCTTTCAAAATGATCGAGGTCAAAAACATTTCGAAATCATTCGGTGACAAGCCAATCCTCAAGGACGTGAGTGGTGTTTTTGAAAGGGGAAAACCAAACCTGATCATCGGCGCCAGCGGAACGGGGAAAAGTGTATTGCTCAAATGCATGGTCGGGCTCGTGAAACCCGATGTTGGTTCGGTATTGTACGATGGGCGCGACTTCTTCGAAGGCGATCGCGATACCCGGATCGAAATACGCCGGGAGATCGGTATGCTCTTCCAGGGCGGAGCTTTATTCGATTCCAAAAGTGTGGAACAAAACGTGGGATTTCCCCTGGACATTCTCACGCGCATGCCGAAGGACGAAAAGCTTGACCGCGTGAATTTTTGTCTCAAACGCGTCGGCCTGGAAAACGCAAACAAGAAAATGCCCTCAGAGCTCAGCGGCGGGATGAAAAAGCGCGTTGGAATTGCGCGGGCGATCGTCAACAATCCGAACTACCTGTTTTGCGACGAGCCGAATTCCGGTCTCGATCCCCAGACGTCAATCCTCATCGACGAGCTCATCGACGATATTTCGGAAGAATTTAAGATCACGACCATCGTAGTTACCCACGACATGAATTCGGTAATGGGGATCGGTGAAAAAATCCTCTTTATTTACCGCGGCCAGAAATTATGGGAAGGTACCAAAAACGACCTCACCCATTCCAATGTAAAAGAGCTTGATGACTTCATTTTTGCAAACAAAGTCATGAGCAGCCTCCGGGAGCGCTGACCTCACTCGTATCGCAGACTCTTTGCCGGGTTGGTTGCCGCCACGCGCAGCGAGTGATATGACACGGTCACAACCGCAATGAACAGGCAAATTCCA
>DASPNN010000596.1:0-3727 GCA_035626495.1 Chryseosolibacter sp. | reverse complement strand
TTGACGGCGGCTCCATCAACAAAGCGCTGTATATGGTCGAGAACGACGGGCTTCCCCGCTTTCAACGCTTCGTTCATGGACGGTGCACCGAGAGGTTCAACGCCAATAATCTCTGTTAGTGGAGAATAGGTTTTGAAGTATTGACCGACACCCGCACAAAGACCTCCGCCCCCGATGGGCACAAACACAAAATCGATGTTTGACAGCTCGTCCAGGATTTCCTTGCCAACTGTTCCCTGTCCTTCGATCACCTTGATATGATCAAACGGCGGAATAAACACCATGTCGTGCTCCTGCGTAAACGCCAATGCGTGCGATTGGCATTCGTCGAATGTATCGCCGATGAGAACGATCTCAATAAAATCGCCGCCGAACATTTTGACCTGATTGATCTTTTGCTTCGGCGTGATGGCCGGCATGTAGATGACGCCTTTGATACCGAGATGTTTGCAGGAAAACGCGACCCCCTGCGCATGGTTACCCGCGCTTGCACAGACCACGCCTTTTTTTCGCTGGTCTGAAGACAGGCTCTGGATAAGGTTGAACGCGCCGCGAAGTTTGTACGAGCGCACCACCTGCAGGTCTTCTCGCTTCAAATAAATTTCAGCCTTGTATTTCTCGGAAAGTTTCCGGTGGTGCTGCAACGGCGTTTTGAGCGCCACAGATTTGAGGGCATAGGCTGCCGCATTGACATTCAGTGCCTGGGTTTGTGTGCCGTTGATCATTGCTTTGTCATTCATATCTGCGCACGGTCCGAAAGAAAACCCTCTCCGTTAGGAAAGGGTTTTGCGTTGTCATTTTTGGTCAGTTTATCATGCTCGCTTCGACCTGCTGCTTTTCCGGCCTAAGCTTGCGCACGGCGGCGCCGGCCTGCCAGAGCTCGCTTTCACGAACTTCTTTAAGCTCTTCCGCCAGCTTCTCACGATAGTCGGGTTTGCTGCAGGTTTCGATGGTGCGTTTTGCTTCTGCGCCGGATGCGACACTCTTGTACAGTTCCTGAAAAACCGGAAGTGTAGCTGCCTTGAATTTCTTTTTCCAGTCCAGCGCGCCACGTTGCGCGGTTGTGGAGCAGTTGGCATACATCCAATCCATTCCATTTTCAGCGACGAGGGGCATCAGGCTTTGCGTGAGCTCTTCAACAGTTTCGTTAAATGCTTCGGAAGGCGAGTGGCCGTTTGCGCGAAGTACTTCATATTGTGCTTCAAAAATACCGGCGATGGCGCCCATGAGCGTGCCGCGTTCCCCGGTGAGATCGGAATAAACTTCTTTCTTGAAGTCGGTTTGGAACAAGTATCCCGATCCGACTCCGATGCCGAGGGCGATTGCTTTCTCGCGTGCTTTTCCGGTTGCGTCCTGGAAAATTGCGTAGCTCGAGTTGATGCCTTTGCCCTGAAGGAATAACCGGCGGACGGAAGTGCCGGAGCCTTTGGGCGCGACCAGGATAACATCGACGTCGGATGCGGGTACGATTCCCGTTTGCTCCTTGAAGGTGATGCCGAAACCGTGTGAGAAGTAAAGGGTTTTGCCCTTGGTCAGGTGTGGTTTCAGGGTGGGCCAAAGCGCAATTTGGCCGGCGTCCGAGAGAAGGAACTGGATGATGGTACCGCGCTTTGCCGCTTCCTCGATATCGAAGAGTGTTTCACCGGGTGTCCAGCCATGTTCGATCGCTTTGTCCCAGGTCTTGGAACCCTTGCGTTGTCCAACGATAACATTAAAGCCATTGTCGCGCAGGTTGAGCGCCTGGGCGGGTCCTTGCACGCCATATCCGATGATCGCGATGACTTCGTTTTTCAGTACGGCCAGGGCTTTGTCCATGGGAAACTCTTCCCGTGTTACTACTTCTTCGACTTCGCCGCCGAAATTGATCTTTGCCATAGTATGTTGTGTTTTATTTTTCCGTTGTTTCAAAAATTGTTTATGCCACCTGTTTGTTTGTTCTCTCGATCAACGTGTAATAGCGGTTGCTGCCCTCATAGTAATTGGCGGTTTCCACTTCGATGAGTTTTTCGAGCTGGTTTTTCAGTTTTTCTATCATATCCGCCGTGGTATAGATCAGCAATACAGCACCGCCGCGCGTGAAGTCATCGTCATTTTCGTGGGCGACAAGCTTTTTGATCCTGACGCGTCTGCGGTTGAGGACGTTGACGATGCGATTCAATATCGAGAAGTTGTTATCTGCAGCTATTTCGAGTGTGAATTCCTGTTTCATATGGTCTCAATGTTGTCGTGATTCGAATTGTTTATTTTTTAGCCGGTGGTTCAAGCAGAACATCGGATACGCATCCGCCTGCAGGCACCATCGGGAAAACGTTGTCTTCTTTTCCAACCACCGCCTCCAGGAAATACGGGCCCTTGGCGTCCAGCATTTCCTTCAGGGCTTGCTGCAACTGGTCGCGGTCTTCTACTTTGCGGGCGGGGATATCGTAGGCTTGCGCCAATTTTACAAAATCGGGGTTGGTCATTTCCGTGAACGAATACCTTTTTTCATGGAAGAGCTGTTGCCACTGGCGAACCATTCCTAGAAAACTATTATTCAGCACCAGGATCTTTACCGGTATTTTGTATTGCATGATGGTGCCAAGTTCCTGTACGGTCATTTGGTAACCGCCGTCACCGATTACGGCGACCACTTGCTTGTCGGGGGCGCCGAGGCTGGCGCCCATGGCAGCCGGTAATGCAAACCCCATCGTACCAGCGCCACCGGATGTGACGTTGGTGCGCGGGTTTTTGAAAGCGTAATAACGTGATGTTACCATTTGATGCTGGCCGACATCGGTTACCACAATGGCTTCACCGCGTGTGAGGAGCGACAAATGGTTGATGACTTCTCCCATTGTGAGCTTTTCACTCGGGTTAAATTCCCGGTGGATGACTTTGTTGTACTCGATCTGGTTAAGTTTTCGAAAACTTTCGATCCATTCGGGATGCTGTTTCGGGCGGCAGTAGCCAATCAGGGCTTCCAGCGCCTCGCGCGCATCGGCATGGATTGCCACCTCGGTCTTCACGATCTTGGATATTTCCGCTTTGTCAATATCGATGTGAATGATCCGCGCCTGTTTTGCATAACGGCTGACATTGCCGGTGACGCGGTCGTCAAAACGCAGTCCGATACCGATGAGCACATCGCATTCGTTGGTGTTGACGTTCGGTCCGTAATTTCCGTGCATGCCGAGAAAACCGACATAATTCGGGTGGTCGGTCGGGAAACACCCCAGGCCCAGCAACGTACAGGCTACTGGTATTCCGGTCTTTTCCGAAAATCTCAGCAGCTCTTCGGATGCGCCTGACAGCAGGATACCCTGACCTGCGAGGATGTAAGGACGTTTGGCGCCATTGATCAGGGCGGCAGCGGCCTCTACGGCATCCATCTGCAATGCAGGCTTCGGCTTATAGGTCCGGATCTGATCACATTTTACATATTCGGGCTCTTCGATGAGCTCGTTTTGGGCATTCTTGGTGATGTCGATCAGGACGGGACCCGGCCGGCCGCTCGCGGCAATGTAAAATGCTTTTGCCACCGCCGGTGCGATGTCTTTCGCTTCCGTGACCTGGATGTTCCATTTGGTCACCGGGATGGTTGTATTGACCACATCCGTTTCCTGGAAGGCGTCGGTACCAAGCAAGTGGGCAAATACCTGTCCCGTAATACAGACGACGGGTGTTGAATCGATGAGCGCGTCGGCAAGACCAGTTACCAGATTGGTTGCGCCTGGCCCGGACGTTGCGA
>DASPNN010000595.1:0-4204 GCA_035626495.1 Chryseosolibacter sp. | reverse complement strand
AACCCGGCAAGCTTCATGGAGAAAGGTTTGACGTAAAACACGCCGCGCTGTACTGAAGTTTCCATCACAATGTCCTTCAGATCCGGATTGAGAAGCTCTTCTTTTTTGGTCATTCCGCTGATGTGCTTGAAGACCTTCATCCCATTGATCTTTGCTTCCCGGATACGGATCGTTCCGCCCCCTGACACCGAGGTGAAAACAGGGTATAGGTTCGGCAGCAATTCGCCCTTGAGCGCATAGTCAACAGAAAAAACGCCATAGGTATCTTCCGCCGCGGGTGCAATAGCCTGGACAGTGACGAGTGCGTTGTGCGCTTTGTTGATATCAAGCTCCTGGATCTTCAGTTTTACATCGAAAGCCGGGTGAGCCTTGTCGCGCGTGTCGTAAGAGCCGGAAAGCATGAAATCGGCGTCGAGTGTTTCAAAAGTGGTATTCCGCATGAGCAGGACGCCATCTTTGAGCTGCAGCTCGCCCTGAAGGTTGTTTACATTGAGATTCTTGTAGACAAGGTTTGTGATGTCCGTGTCAAATGTAAACTCGATGTTGGCGGGCAATTCGAACGCTTCGACATGGTGATGTGCGGTATCGTTGCGCGTTGTTTTTTCGGAACGCAATAATTCATTGATATTGAAATAATCACTCTCGAACAAAAGATCTCCTCGGATCTTCTCTTCCCTTGCGAAAATATAAGCCATGTAATTGTACAGATGACCGGTGATGTTGAAAGCGCTTTCGCCGAGAAGTCCGTGAAGGGTGTCGAGCATGATCTTTTCATTCGTGAAATAAAGATGGCCTTGCGTGATCTTTAAGCCATGTGGCACAGATTCACTCCGAAAAGCGACATTTTTCATGAGGACCTGCCCATCTGTAGGAAGTTTATGGTATCGACGGGCGACCAGGTCCGGATAATTTCCAGCGGTCTGCAGATCCACGTCGATTTCGCCGCCCATCGCCACATTGTCAAGCCCCAGTATCTTTACAAGCTTGTCAAGGTAAATAATGCCCTTCATTTGCAGGTCGTAATTGTACTTCTCAAGATCGGAGATCACCCCTTTGACGAAGAACGACTCATCACCAATGGTGTAGGTGAGCGTATCGATATTCAGACGAGTATCTTTCAGCTTACCGCTCTGATTAATGGCTTCGATGACCAGGTGTGTTTTTTCAATCGGCGCCGGATACCCGGGGGACTCGACATAGCCGTTGGCAAGGTTGAGGTTGGCGTCGATCATCGGCGCCCGTTTCAGTGAGTCATTCATCTCCCCCGATACTTTCATCTCCAGCTCGAAAAGGCCTTGCAGTTTCAACGCATCCAATGGTAGAAATTTGCCGAGGTCGGCGAAGTCCAGACTGGCCTTCAGCTCGGAATTGATACGTGGGTTCCTGATTCCGTCCACGTGCACAAAGCCGCGCACGGGATGTCCGCCGAGCTTGGCTTCCAGCCTCTCGATGGACATCGACGTATTGTCCAGAACGCCCCGTGTATTTTTCGCGCGCATGTGGAAGTTTACACCTTCGATGGCCTGTGGCAAATGGTCGTACTTGAAAGTACCGTCGGTGAGGTTTAACGCCAGGCTGAACGAAGGGACCGCAAGTTCTGCGGCCGAGGCGAGGGTAGCGAATTGCTTAACCGCGCCATCATATTTTCCTTCCGCGCGCAACTCGAAATCCAGTTGCCCGCTCATCGATACACTGTCCATCGGATAAATTAGCGCGAGGTCCTTGAGATTGATCGACGCGACGATATCCGACTTAATGTAACAGTCTCTCAGCCCGCGGATAACCATCGAGCCCGTGAATGGGTTATTCCCAATATTGATGGAAAATGTTTTTACGTCGAAAACCGTATTCTGGAACAGACTGTCGCGATTTTCAGCCAGGAGATGAAATTGTATATTGTTTAGCGACGACGGCAAGTGATCATACTTGACCATTCCCTCGGCCACTTTCATATTGACGTGAAAAGATGGCGAAATGCCGCGCGCCGAATTATAAACTCCTTTCACAAATCCATCCAGGTGGAAGTGCCCATCGACCTTCATTTTTCTGAAGTCGGCGAAAAGGGTATTACTAAGCGACAGCAGATCTTTAAACTCCGAGTCGGCCGACGCAAACTGTACGTCGACAAAATGATCATCACCCTTGTTGCGGTACGACCCCGTGAGATTAAGCGCAAGGTGATTGACCTGAAGAGAATTTTCCGGAATTTGCAATAAGCCCGTGTTGAAGTCGTATGACATTTTCATGTTGAGCGCAACACTTTTATCGCTTATTACACTTTGCTGGTCATAAGAAGTGCTGAAGCCTTTTGTGCTCGCGTCTAAGGAAAGGGCAAGCACGTTTCCCTTCATCTCACCGCTTCCGTGCAGGGTGACATCTTCCCCGGAAACCTGAATGCCCGACGCCCGGTCATCATAAAAAAAATTGGCGTGCTCGACCGACATTGACTCAAAGCCTAATTTGACTTCGTGCTCGTCACCGGCAGTCGTGTCGGCGGCGTTGAGAATATCAAAATTTGCGAGCTGGTTTTTATGAATGAGCAGGTGAATTTCCGGCTCGGTAAGTGTCAGGTCCGTCACTTCGATTTCGTTGAAGAACAAAAGCCTGTAACTGGAGATGACGATGTGCAGTTCTCTTGTCCTGACAAGTGTATCGCCTTTGAATTCGTCTTTGCCGGCAACAACAAAGTTGTCGAGGGTAAAAGTAAAACGGGGAAAGCTCCTCCATAAGTTGATGTCGGCTTCGTCAAAGCTGACATCTGCGTGCAAGCGATCGTTGATCTCGGCTTTAAGAATGTCACTTACTTGTTCCTTAAAAAGGGACGGGATAAAGAGCAATGCGGCAAACACGGCGAAAACCGTCAGGAAGCCAACAAACAGACGTTTTCTCATAAACTAGCGAATACCAGCAGGGTAAAAATTCTAAAGATAGAACGAACCGGCATATCCGGCAAGGGAGAAATGGGGGCGGTGCAAACTTTAGCGGCAACAGGTGGTGATTCAGAAGGGTGGATTAGTCGACTGACGCGCGCGCCTGGCTTTTTTGGCGATCATTTTACACAGGAATCCCTGAGGTTTACCAAAAAATTGCAATCATGGCAAATATCATGTTGTTTTTAGGCGGTATTGGGATGCAGGAACTCCTGATCATAAGCCTGTTTGTTTTGGTATTCTTTGGCGCGAAAAAGATCCCCGAGTTTATGAAAGGACTGGGCAAAGGTGTCAAGGAATTTAAGGAAGGTGTTAAGCATGTCGCCGATGGCGACGAGGAAAAGAATCCGTCGAAATAAAAGTACGTCGCATTGTGGCATGTTGTGAATGAGGGAATTTCCGGCGACCTTAGCCGCTCGAATTTTTGCTCCTCATGAAGACCTTTTCGCGCTTTGGCTCATTCGTACTCTTTTTCATTCTGTCGATTTTCACGACGTCGTGCGAATGCAATAACGTTGATTGCGCTCCAGCGCATGACCCGGACTTTCTTTTCCATTTTGTATCCCAGGAGTCTTTTGATCTTTTGAATGGCGAATGGAAAAAGTACGACGCCAGCATGCTCCGGCTCGTGGCGATCGACACGGTCAGCGGAGACAGTTCATTTGCAGACGTCATCATCAGACCTCAGGGCGATTCACTTGCTGTTGCTGTTTCAACCGTTACGCAACACACCGCCCGCTGGTACCTCATGGTCGACACCCTCATCACGGATACGATCGATTTTACCTATACCAGGACCGGCACCCATTGTTGCGGTACCTACGTGAATTTTTCTAATATCATGCTGAACGGGGATCGCAGCGGGGTATCTGACACAGTGATTATTGTTGAACGCCAGTAAGCCTATGTGGACAGAAGGCGCCGACGTGTTTTTGGAGCTCGCCGGTAAATACTGCGATGACAAGAGCAGGATCTTAACGCTGTGGTCTGAAATTCAAACCCACTACAGCGACACTTCCCGTTTTTATCATACGTTCAATCACCTTCAGCATTTTTACGGGGAATTGTCGCGGATATTTGACCGTTTGGAAGACCCGGATGCTGTAATGTTTGCTTTGTTTTATCACGACCTCGTGTATCATGTCACGCGGGGCGATAACGAGGAACAAAGTGCGGCCATCGCCCGCGAACGGCTTCATGAACTATGCGTCGATCCACAATGTATTGCCCGTTGTACGGATCATATTGTGGCAACGAAATCACACAATGCGAGC
>DASPNN010000594.1:0-3298 GCA_035626495.1 Chryseosolibacter sp. | reverse complement strand
TACAACTTGCTGCGCGAGTTATTTAAAGCAAATGAGAAGCGGAAAAAACATTGATGCGTGGGCGAACACCCTGGGCAGCAGCCGGCATGCAGCCGTGGCGCTTATGATCGCCGTTCTTCTTTCATCGTGCACGGCGATGAAATACGTTCCCAACGAGAAAGCCCTCTACACCAAATCAGAAGTGAAACTCATCCCAAGCGGACGGGTGCGGGCTAAGAAAAAGATCAAGGAGCTCCTCTACAACAATATCAACCCCAAACCCAATACGTCAATTTTCGGAATGCGCCCCGCCTTGTGGTTCTACTACATCGCAGGGGAACCAGAGAAAAAGGGACTGCGCATGTTTATCAAGAACAAGCTGGGCCAGGCACCTGTGTACATGTCGGATGTTGACGCCGACAAAACCGCGGAATTATTGCGCGGGCACTTGAAAAATAACGGGTATTTCCAGGCCTATGTTAAGTCGAAAACAGAGATTAAAGACAAAAAAGGGAGTGTGCTGTTTACAGCGCATGTCCACCGCCCCTATACTATTGGAAAAGTCAATACGCCTGCAATTGATACACTATTTACCAACATCGATTCATTGAAGAAGGAATCGTTTGTCAAGACGGGCCAGCGCTACAGCCTGGAAAGACTTAAGGCAGAACAGGAACGGCTCGAAGAAGCCCTTGAAAATTTGGGATTCTACTTTTTCGACGACCGCCACCTTATTTATGAGGCCGACAGTACCGTTGGCGACCGAAAAGTGGATTTGACACTCATGCTCGAGACAGGTGTGCCAGCCAAGGCGCGTAAAAAGTACAACGTGGGTAAGGTTTACGTTTATCCCGACTACACATTGATGCTGGATACGATTCCGCGGGGAGACACCTTGATGGTTCGCGGCTTCCATTACATCGACCGCCGTGGCGAATTCCGCCCCTCCGCAATCACCAACGTGATCAACATCAAACCCGGATCCTATTACAAGCGGCAGGAGCGTGAATATACCCTGAGCCATTTGATGGAACTTGGCGCATTCAAATTTGTCAACATCCGTTACCTCGAATCGAAGACTGATTCCGCAACTTTGGATGCAAATATTTATCTCACCCCATTTATGAAAAAGTCGATCCGGGCCGAATTCCAGGCCGTCTCGAAGTCGAACAACTTTGTCGGTCCTGGCCTGACGCTCACTTTCAGCAACCGCAATGCCCTTCGCGGCTCGGAAAAACTCGACCTTTCACTAATGTCCGGCTATGAAGTCCAGGTAAGTAGAAAAAGCCGGCAGGCTCTGAATGCCATCGAAATCGGCGGCGAGGCGAAGTTGTCCTTCCCACGCATTCTTCACCCTTTCAAAATCCACTACCCGACCAAGAAGTACCTGCCTACAACCGACATCGCGCTTGGATCACGCATCCAACAGCGTGTGAATTTCTTTAACCTCAACTCGTTCAGCCTTTCCTATGGATACACCTGGAAGGAAAATACTTTAAAGCATCACGAGTTCTACCCCATCGATATCAACTTCGTGCAGCTTGGCCAGGCATCAGATGCTTTTATGTCGCTTCTTGAAAAGAATGTTTTCCTGGCGCGTTCATTCGAAAATCAGTTTATCCCGGGCGCACGGTATAGTTACACGCTCAATACCCAGCTGAATGAGAAGCGTGTTGAAAAATTCCGCGAACGTCAGTACGAGCCTTCCCATTTTTACTTCAATGGCAAAATTGACATAGCCGGCAACTTATTGCAGACCATCAATGGAAACAGTTTCAAGCAGGACATGTCGGATGCCGAACGGGGCCGCATTCTGGGCGCACCCTATTCGCAATTTTTCAGAGGCGAAGTTGATTTCCGACACTATTGGCAATTCAGTGAGAAGAAACAATTTGTGTCCCGGCTTAATACCGGGGTCGGATACGCTTACGGCAATGCTGTCACGATGCCATACATTAAACAATTTGCCATCGGCGGATCGACGAGCATCCGCGCTTTCCCCGCCCGGTCTCTGGGGCCCGGCACGTACTATGTACGCGGTGACTCATCATCCGAAAACCGCCTCCTGTTTATTGACCAGCGAGGAGACATCAAGGTAGAAGCGAACGCTGAATTGCGTTGGGAGCTGAGTCGCACATTCAAACCCGCTGTCTTTATAGATGCTGGTAACATCTGGCTGATCCGTAGCGACGACACGCGTCCCGGAGGGAAATTCCGCAGAGAACATTTTATGAAGGAGTTCGCCGTCGGTGCAGGGGCCGGCATGCGTATGGATTTCAATTTTTTTGTGCTGAGGCTGGACCTCGCCTTTCCATTGCGCAAACCGTGGCTTGACGAAAGCGACAGATGGGTACATGAAGAGTTCGATTTTGGGAGCAGCAGCTGGCGACGGGAAAATCTCATTCTGAACATTGCAATAGGATATCCATTCTGATTTCCCCAGGCATTACTTTTTGGGTAATCTTTTCCTCCTAAGGAGTCTGGATCTGCAAGCTATGAGTAGGTACAGTATTAAAAGTGAAAGACATAATAAAGCGCTAAAGACATGAAGACGAGTTTAATATTTTTGTTAGGGACGGGGATGGGTGTCGTACTTGGATTACTGCTGGCACCCGAACCAGGAAGGATCACGCGCAGAAAGATCAGAGCTGAGGCCGACAGGATCATCGACCGGGCGTTGGCGAAGAGACAATTGAAGGAACTCGAGGCGGAAGGAATTGTCACAACAACAGCCGTCAGACCTCGCAAACGTTACACTTTATCTTAAGCATTATGGCAATGGATTTCTTTTATAAAGCGGCAGGTGCGGTGCTGGCGCCTTTCCGATACGCCGAGCGGGAAGTGAAGCACGCCAAGGAAAATTTCAAGGAGGATGCCCAGGCTGCCCTGGCGAAAGTACTGAAGCTGGCAGTCATGGTTTTCTGCTCACTGCTATTCTTGCTTTTCATCAGCATTACCGCGGCCATGGCAATCAATCGTTCCATGGAAAGCGAATGGGCCGGGTTTGCGATTGTGGCGGGCTTTTATCTGCTCGTCGGTATTGCGATGTACATCTGGAAGGAAGTGAGTGAGAAAAAACACGAAGAGCATCAACAGCACAGGAATACGGTGGGTGTTTAATACGCATCCACATTTTTTCATAGCGGGAATGTGTTCAGATCAGAAGATCATGGCCGCATTCCCGTTCTGCTTTTCCCTGGGTCAGGATTTTTTTCTTCTTAAATTGCGGCGTGGACGGAATGGACCTTTTCTTTTCGGCCCTCCACCCGGATGGTAGCTCGGGCCCTCGCCCAATTCTGCGGGAAGCGGAAGCTTGTTA
>DASPNN010000593.1:0-6746 GCA_035626495.1 Chryseosolibacter sp. | reverse complement strand
AGACAGTCTTCAAGGGCATCGTCGACGGGTGGATTGCCCGGCTCGCGGCCGATGGAAGTACAATCATCGATGCCACGTATACAGGCACGGTCTCGTTCGACCAGGTTTATTTTGTCGACCTGAATTCGGATGGTAACGTCTTTTGTTATGGACAGACTGCCGGACACATGCCTATAACTCCGGGGGTCTACAACAATATCAACAGCGGACAGTTTTTACAGAAGTTTTCGGCGGATCTAAGCGGCTTGGAATTTTCAACGGTTTTTGGATCTGGATCGACCAACGGACTGGTGATACCCAACATCTCTCCAACGGCTTTTTTGGTGAACGATTGCAATAACATCTACATGGCAGGATGGGGCGGCTTCGTCAACTCAAGTTCGCAGACCGGTTTTTGGCAAAGTTCCACCCATAACATGCCGCTCACAAGCGATGCCCACCAGAAAACCACTTCCGGTTCTGATTTCTACTTTATGGTTCTCAATGGCGACGCGACACAGCTTGTCTATTCAACATACCTCGGTGGAAACTTCTCGAAAACCCATGTGGACGGAGGAACATCACGGTTCGACAAATACGGAATCGTGTATCACGCTGTATGCTCCGGGTGTGGTTTCGGTAATTCTACCGGTGGAGCAACTTCCGATTTCCCGACCACACCCAATGCCCACTCTCGCGTAAATGCCAGCCTGAATTGCAATAACGCCGCCTTCAAGTTCGATTTGTCCTCCCTCCGGGCTATGTTCCAGACGAATTCCCTGGATTTGGCAACACCCGGGTTTAACAATGTCTGCCACCCCGATTCGATCGTGTTCGAAAACCTCAGTACTGGCGGAAAGTCGATCACATGGGATTTCGATGATGGAACAATTATCACCCAGCAAGACACCGACCCCCGCTCGGTGGTTCATCAATTCAAAGAGGCCGGAGATTACTATGTGAAACTTAAGATTACCGACCTGAGCACCTGCAGCCAAACGGATTCTGTGACGAACGTCGTTCACTATTTCAAGGACAATATCAGGGCAGGACAGGATTCTGTCGTATGCGAAGGCAAAAGTTTTCGCCTCACCGCGTACGGGGGCGTTACCTACAACTGGACCAGTGACGACGGAACATTTTCGTCCTCCGAGCAGTTTCCAATGGTCCAGCCGGACAGCGCAGCGTCCTACTTCGTGACGGTTGTGGATGCCAACGGCTGCGCTCGGTCAGATACCCTGAATCTGACCGTCACCCACGACGTTCGCGCTCACTTTCAGACATACGAGGTCGACTTTTCTCAACCGGGTTACAATCATGTGTGTTATCCGGATTCCATCCGGTTCAAGAATCAAAGCGTGAACGGCGAGGAGTTTGTCTGGGATTTTGACGATGGCGTGTTACTCACCCGGACAAAGAATGATACAACGTCCATTGTTTATGGCTTTGAAGATCAGCGCATATACCACGTGGAATTGAAAGCGATCAACGTGAACACATGTAATAAAAGGGACTCCGTGACAAAAACAATCAGCTACTTCAAAGCCCAAATAGACGTGGGTGATGACGGCGAGATCTGCGAGGGTACCGCCTTCCAATTGACGGCCACCGGCGGGACGGAGTATCTGTGGTCGAGCGAGCACCAGTCATTCGTTTCGGAAAGTCCTTCGCCAATTGTGCTGCCCCCGCAGACCACAAAATATTTTGTTACCGTCAGGGATCAGAATAATTGTATCAGGAAGGACACGGTGGAAGTCGTCGTGTTGGACAGTGTGCATTTGGACTGGCAGTACCGGCTCAACGGCAATTGTGTTGACCGGCCATCGGTGGCCGTTCAAAACCTCACGACTTTCGAAGAGGACGTTGCGTTTCGCTTTGACTTCGGCGATGGTACCACTTCGGAGCTGACAGAAGTTGAGCATGTTTACGAGAACGACGGTTTTTATTCCCTAAAGTTCATTGCCGAAAGAAAGTTCTGCTATTTTGAAGAAGCTGTCACATTGCCTATCTATAAACTGTTGATTCCAAATGTCTTTACGCCTGAGGTATCACGCGGTTACAACGATTATTTCGAGGTCGGCTTTGGCCCGGATGCGGTTGTTCCTCCGGAGGCCGGCGAGGTGAGGTTAATCGTGCTCGACCGTTGGGGCAAAAAAGTTTTTGAATCGCAAGACTATAAAAATAACTGGGAAGCACCCGGGCTGGCGAGTGGCGTATACTATGTGCAGGTCAGGGTAGGGGACTGGGCTATTTGTAAAAGCTGGCTTCATATAGTGAAATGATGCTTGCAAAAGGGTAATTTATAAACAAGACAGATCAAGTTAGTTTTTGGTATATGTGTCGGAGAATTCTTTTGCCCATTTTAATAAGTTTTGCCGGAAGCGTAATGGCCCAGCAAAATTCGCGTGTCAACGTGAGCGCGGTTGCTACCCCTGATCCACGCGACGGAAAGGTTTACCAAGGGCATGGCAATGAGCCACCGCGGGCGATAGAATTCGAGGCGGGAACTGTCACCGCATCGAATTTCCTGGCCAACATCAATAAATATTTCAACATACCTGCCGACTTTACTTTTATTGAAGCCGAATCAAACGCCGATGGGCTTGGGATGCGCCATCGGCATTTGCAACAGTACTACAAAGGCATTCCGGTGGAAGGCATGGGTTACCGGGTTCACGAGAAAGATGGCTTTGTCAGGTCGGCCAATGGCAAAGCTGTGCGCGAAATCAAACTGGATGAAAATATCCGGCTTAGTGAAGAACATGCGTTTCAGCTGGCGGTGAAACACCTCGCTACCAGGGATACGGTCTTCAGAAGCGGGAAGAAGCTGATCGTGTCGAAGGGCTTTACGTGGCGGCCGGAAAGTTTTGCCATCGCGTTTCAGTTCGACGTGGACGTGTCTCTTATTGAGCGATGGAGAATTTCGATTGATGCGCTGACGGGTCAGGTTGTCAATCAAGTCAGCCTGGTGAACAGTTGCCTGACAGAAATGCCACAGCCCGCGCCGTCGGATACGGGCACCGGTTTCACGAACTATTATGGCAGACAAGCCATTCGTGTTGAGAAGTATGATGATGGGTCGTCCCGAATGGTAGGGCAGACAGAAAATGGCGGAAACATTGGCACCTACAATTTCAACCATGCCAGCATTTGGGCGTTGTTGTTCGGCGCTGATGTTCCGGTGTATGATTTCTATTCGGCGAACAACACTTATGACAACCTCTATCAAAGACCCGGAGTATCGGTCCAGTGGGCCGCGGAGCAGACTTTTGAATACTATTTTCAGAGGCACAACCGTAATAGTTTTGATAACAATGGAGCTTTCATTAAATCTTATGTCCACGTCGACCAGGACATGGACAATGCCTTCTGGACAGGCAAATTGATGGCGTTTGGAGACGGTAGCAACAACAACCCGCTGGTGGAACTTGATGTCGTCGGCCATGAGTTCACACACGGAGTAACGCAGTATGAAGCAAAGCTCCAATACTACCAGGAGCCTGGGGCACTGAACGAATCCTTCTCAGACATTTTTGGGAAGGCCATTGAGTTCGACGTCTTCGGCGACACGGCGACGTGGCAGCTGGCCAAGCATTTCCGGCCCGGCGGGCTCCGCGATTTGAGCGATCCCAACCTTAAAAACCAGCCGGATACCTATGCCGGCGAAATGTGGTATACCGGTTACGATGATGCCGGTGGAGTGCATACCAATTCCGGCGTACAGAACTTTTGGTACTATCTTCTTTGCGAGGGGGGAAGTGGCGTAAACGATCAAAACACAACCTATTCAGTGAACGCGATCGGAATGGAGGCAGCAGACAAGATCGCGTACCGAAATCTCACTGAATATTTGACAGAGATGTCAGATTACCTGGATAGCAGAATCGGGTCGATGATGGCAACGGCCGATCTGTACGGAAAGAATTCGTCAATTTACCAGGAGGTAGCCAACGCATGGGACGCGGTGGGTGTCATCGACGAGCCCATCATCTACAGTGTGGAGCCTTACGATGTTACAGCCACCACAGTCAAAGTCAGGGGCAGCCTGCAGCCAAGGGGTGACACGGTTTCTTATTATTTTGAATATGGAACCACACCCGATCTCGGGAACTCATCCGCTACCTATAAATACACGGGTACTGTAGAAGGTATTATCACCGGGCTGCAAAGCGAGACATTGTATTATATCCGGCTTGTCGCGACCAATGAAAACGGAAGCACCTTCTCGCCAGTAACAACTTTTAGCACCATTTCGCTGACGCCCCTTGTAAGAATCAGACTGGCAGTCGATGTGACGGAAACAACGGCGACACTACATGGCGAAATAAATCCGAACAGTTTGTCTACATCGTTTTATTTCGAGTACGGCCCGACACCCGACCTCGGTCTGGTTACACCGACCTACCAACTTTCAGACACTACCGAATTTTTGAGTGTGTCCGCTCATGTGACGGAGCTCCAGCCCCGGCAGAGTTACTATTTCAGGCTGATAGCCACCAACGAGTTTGGCTCTGCGGAATCCGGGTCGGCAACTTTCTTTACTGCGATAAAACCGCTGATCGTGTCTTACATGCCCTCGACTGCGGAAATAGGCGCGGAGGTAACGATTGTCGGGGAGAATTTTAACCCGGCAGCCGAAAACAATTTGGTACGCTTTGGCGCTACAAATGCAATTGTACTTTCCTCGAGCGGGACCGAACTTAAAGTAAGAGTGCCGGCGGGGGCATCGCTCGGTCCCATATCCGTGTTGGATTCGGAGTCGGGGCTCGTGGGGGTGTCGGTCCAGGAATTTGTTCCGACGTTTACGGGCGGGTTCAAGAAAAATGACCTGAGTCTGACAGCCGGGATTGCAGATATCGTGGTTTACCAAGTCTTGGTAGAGGATATGGATTCAGACGGCAGGCCGGACATTGTCGCCCGGAGCTATCCGAGCTTTTCCGTTTTCCAAAATGTCAATCAGGGAGGTGACGTAACAAATGAATCGTTTATAAGGAACACGTTTTCCGTGGAGATTCACACGGAATTATACCTGGCCGATTTCGATGGTAATGGCCTGAAGGATATTGTAGCAGGTTACCAGGATCGAATGCGGATTTTCCCGAATTATTCCGTACCGGGATATATCTTTTTCGGTGTTCCGGTGGATGTGCCCACCGGTTACTTACGCGAAATGGTATTCGAAGATTTCGACCTGGATGGCCATGTAGATATCGGCGGCCTCGGCTATGTGCCGGCGGACAGCAGTGTGTTGACGATCATCCGGAATCAAAACCCGAAAGGAATATTATCCGCAGGCAATTTCCTCGAGCCTTACAAAAAACCTTTGTCCTATTATCTTCACACACTTGGCCAAGACGACCTGAATAATGACGGCAAAGTGGACCTGGTGGCGGCGGGATATCATCGGACGACGATATTAAAAAACAACAGCCATCCAGGTGTTTTTGAATTTGACGAGCGCGTTGTGCCGGACTCGCGTCACAAGATGTATGCCCAGTATCTCGGTCAGGATCTCAACGAGGATGGATGGAAAGAACTGGTCTCATATTCCCGGTATCACGAGGAAGAGGCGAGGGTCCAGGAGAATGAGGGATTCTCACCGGAGATCACGATGGCAAATCCCGTCGTGATCTTCAATGGTTACCGAACCGTGAGCCTGGAGCCAGGCGACATCAACGGCGATGGGCAAGTCGATCTGGTCTTCGGGACCCATCGGCGCGAGTTTGTTTTCTTCGAAAACAAGACCTGGCCGGATGAATCTTTCACTGACAGTTCGTTTGTGGAAATTGGAAAATACGGCTTGCCACTGGCAGAGACTGGCACGGTCGAGACACAAGTGGCCATCAACGACTTGAACGGGGATGGCAAGCCGGAGGTCATTACCGCAAATACTTATTTCTTTTGGCCTCGCGACGGATACAGTATGGAGATCTGGCAAAATTCTCCCACCGATTGTCCGGATCCTTCGCTCGTCACGGTCGACGCGTCCTATGCAAAAGCAACGATCACACTTCCGGAAAATACAACGCTGGATCAGTTCGAAATTGATTACGCGCGATCCAACGCGCCTGATTATTGGATGCAAGCGTGGTCAACAACCCTTTACCTGTACGATGGTATCTCTTACGTGATGAGGGTCCGAGCCAAATGCCACCTGGGGTTTACAGCTTATCACTATCTGGAATTTACGACCGACTGCGTGGATGTGAGCACGTTTTCTATCGGCAACGTTGACGTTACCACTGCCGCACTGAACGCAAACAACCTTGCTTCCATCAAAGTGGAGTATTCACCGGATGGCGCCGATCAATGGGTGGAAGTTCCGCAGAACGCCAATAAGATATCAAATCTGTTGGCAGGCACTACCTATGATGTGCGTTACCGCGGACGCTGTTATGAACCGGGTAAATATTATTATAAGGAATTCACCACCCTGTGCCCTAAGTTGTCATCCCTCGGCATCACGGATTTGTTCTACAACCGCGCCCTGGTGACATGGAGCAGCGACCATAACGGCAACGCCGTTCTCGAATACAGCCCCGATGAAGCGACGTGGACGGCGATTGATCAGTCGCGGACCATGTATCCGCTTGTCCCCGGGAAAACGTACTATGTCCGTGGCAGACTTGAATGCACCGACACCATTTCGGATTTTATTCACAAGTCGTTTCTCACACCTTGTCCGGCGGTTTCACTGTTGTCGGCCGAAGACCTTGCCCCTTTCAGCGCTACACTGACCTGGGCCGATGAATCGGCGACGGGCAGCT